>NZ_JBFUKO010000142.1:0-10082 GCF_056400805.1 Aminobacter sp. P4_H6_2 | reverse complement strand
CGGTGAACGCGGCCGAACGGCCGGTCGTTCTGGTTGCGCACTCGCTCGGCATCCCGACCGCCATCCACGCCATTCCCGGCTTCAAGAAATACGTGGCGGGCGGCTTCTTCGTGGCCCCACCAGATGTCTCCAATCCGGCGATCCGGCCGAAGCACCTGATGACCTTCGGCCCCTACCCGCGCGATCCGCTGCCGTTTCCCTCGGTGGTGGTCGCCAGCAGCAACGACCCCTATTGCAAACTCGACGTCGCCGAAGACATCGCCGCCGCCTGGGGTTCGCTGTTCATCGATGCCGGTGAAGCCGGTCACATCAATGCCGATTCCGGCTTCGGGCCCTGGCCCGAAGGTTCGATGGTGTTCGCGCAGTTTTTGTCGCGGCTCGAAGGTTAGGCCAGCGACTTCTTGAGCTCGGAGAGCAGGTTCGCGGCACCGCTTGATATCAGCTGGTGTTCCGAGCCTGTGGCGAGCAGCTGGAAGCCCATCTCGACAAAGCGCCCAGCGATTTTCGGATCGGTGACATAAATGCCGGCATGCTTGCCGGCGGCACGCGTACGCCTGGCGACATCGGCGACCGTTTCCATCATGCCTTCGAGCGTTCCGTTGACCGCATCCCCCTTGGTCCAGGCGATCGAAAAGTCGCCAGGCCCGAGAAAAATGCCGTCGATGCCTGGCGTCGCCAGAATGCCATCGAGGGCGGCGACTGCAGCGTGCGTCTCGACCATGGCAAAGGAGACGGTGCGGGCATTGCTCTCCTTCAGCCACTTGACCGGGTCCTTGCTGCCGTGGCGGGGGGCGGCGTAGGTGGGGCCCCAGGAACGCTCGCCCAGCGGCGGGTATTTCATCGAAGCGGCAAAGCGCTGCGCGTCCTCGACCGAATTGACCATAGGGGCGATGACAGCTTCGGCGCCGAAGTCGAGCGCCCGGCTCGCCATGTCGAAGCGCCCGACAGGGACGCGCACGATCGCATGCTTGCCCGCGCCGAGCACCGGTGCCAGCGAGCGCAGCACAGAGTCTTCATTGTGGCCGCCATGCTGCATGTCGAGGGTGACGGCATCGAAGCCCTGCCAGGCGAGGATTTCGACGGTCAGTGCATCCGGCACGCCGGACCAGGCAGTGATAATGGTCTCGTTGGCGTGCAGTCTCTCGGCAAGCGACATCTTGTGTTCTCCTTGTGGCGGCGCCATTTCATCCGGAAGCGAGCTGAGGCGCAAACAAAAACCGCCCGGAATCCGGGCGGTTCGTTAGTCCAGCAGTGTGGTTGGGTCAGGTGTTTTTGATCTGCTCGATCGCCTGCGCCATCAGTTCGTCCATGGTGCGGCGGATCTGATGGTCGGACTGGTCGACGCCGGCGGCATCGAAATCGGCGCGGATCTTGCGGAACACGTCATGATCGCCGGCTTCCTCGATGTCGGAAATCACGACTTCCTTGGCATAGGCTTCAGCGTCGGCACCCGATTTGCCGAGTTTTTCGGCAGCCCACATGCCGAGCGCCCTGTTGCGCCGCGCATTCGCCTTGAAACGCAGTTCTTCGTCGAAGACGAACTTGCGCTCAAAACCTTCTTCGCGGTCCTTCATGTTGCTCATGGCAATCCTCCAGGGAGTGGGAAATCGATTCGACTTCCGGTGTATATGTTATCGGGTTCCTCAAACCAAAAGCCCGACGCCCGGTCAATATCTCACTTTATCTCTCTTTTGCTCTGTTTGTGTGTGCGGTGCGGCAATTCCGTACCAAAAGGCGTTGATTGGGAGGAAATGATGATTGAGCAATGGGCCTGATTAAGATAGAGACCGGCCTTGAAACCCACAGCCGCCGCGGCTTTGCGGCGTGAGAAAGGGACCGGTAACTTGCCGTCCACCCTTCCAACCAGAGAATCAGTCAAATGAAGAATCGCCGCCGCATTTACGAAGGCAAGGCCAAGATCCTTTATGAAGGCCCTGAGCCGGGCACCCTGATCCAGTTTTTCAAGGACGACGCCACCGCCTTCAACAAGAAGAAGCATGAAGTCGTCGACGGCAAGGGCGTGCTCAACAACCGTATTTCCGAGCACATCTTCAACCACCTGAACCGCATGGGCATTCCGACCCACTTCATCCGCCGGCTCAACATGCGTGAGCAGCTGATCAAGGAAGTCGAGATCATCCCGCTCGAGGTTGTGGTGCGCAACGTCGCCGCTGGCTCGCTGGCCAAGCGCCTGGGCATCGAGGAAGGCACCGTGCTGCCGCGCTCGATCATCGAATTCTACTACAAGGCCGATGCGCTCGATGACCCGATGGTCTCTGAAGAGCACATCACGGCATTCGGCTGGGCAAGCCCGCAGGAAATCGACGACATCATGGCGCTGGCCATCCGCGTCAACGACTTCCTCTCCGGCCTGTTCATGGGCGTCGGCATCCAGCTCGTCGATTTCAAGATCGAATGCGGCCGGCTGTATGAGGGCGACATGATGCGCATCGTCGTCGCCRACGAGATTTCGCCCGACAGCTGCCGCCTGTGGGACGTCGCCACCCAGGACAAGCTCGACAAGGACCGCTTCCGCCGCGACATGGGCGGACTGGTCGAGGCTTACCAGGAAGTGGCACGCCGCCTTGGCATCATGAACGAAAACGAGACCCCGCGCCCGACCGGCCCGGTTCTCGTCAAGCACTAAGCTAAGCAGCAGGGCGCGGATCGACCGCGCCCTTCCCTTTTTTGTAGACGAATAGCCGGAGAATTCCGCCCGTGATCAAGGCCCGCGTCACCGTCACCCTCAAGAACGGCGTTCTCGACCCGCAAGGCAAGGCGATCGAGCATGCGCTCGACGGCCTGGGCTTCGGCGGCGTCGGTTCCGTGCGCCAGGGCAAGGTGTTCGACGTCGAGCTCGACAGCATCGACCGCGCCAAGGCGGAAGCCGACCTCAACGCCATGTGCGAGAAGCTTCTGGCGAACACAGTGATTGAGAACTATAGTGTGACGCTTATCTGAGGTTGCACCGGAGGGTGTAGTGACGGAAGTCACAAGTGAACTGCTTTATGAAGTACTGAAGAAAATTCAGTCTCGCTTGGATGGCGTCGAACACGGCATCCGGGAGGTGAAGCAGGAGCTTATCTCAATTCGCGGCCACATGCTTTCGATGCAGAACGACGTCCATAACATCTACGCCAAGCTCGATCGCCACGACGAAAGCCTCGAGCGCATCGAGCGTCGTTTGGAACTGCGTGAACTCGCCGAATCTCAGAGGCCTTACGAACCGAAATGAAATCAGCAGTCGTTCTCCTCCCCGGCCTGAACCGCGACCGCGACATGATCGCGGCGCTGACCAAGATTTCGGGCAGGGCCCCGGTCACCGTCTGGCAGACCGACACGGAAATCCCCGATGTCGACCTGATCGCCATTCCCGGTGGTTTTTCCTTCGGCGACTATCTGCGCTGCGGCGCGATCGCAGCTCGCATGCCGGTGCTGCGCGCGGTTGCCGAAAAGGCCGCCAAGGGCGTGCAAGTTGTCGGCGTGTGCAACGGCTTCCAAATCCTGGTTGAAGCAGGCCTCCTGCCCGGCGCCTTGATGCGCAACACCTCGCTCAAATTCGTCTGCCGCGAAGTGAAGCTCGAAATCGCCAACGCCAACACCGCGTTCACCCGCAACTATTCGGCCGGCCAGATCATCCGCTGCCCTGTGGCGCATCACGACGGCAATTATTTCGCCGATCCCGAGACACTCAACCAGCTCGAAGGCAACGGCCAGGTGGTGTTCCGCTACGCCGAAGGAACCAACCCGAACGGCTCGATCAACGACATCGCCGGCATCATCAACAAATCAGGCAACGTGCTTGGGCTGATGCCGCACCCGGAGAACCTGATCGAGGCGGCGCATGGCGGCAATGATGGCCGCGCGCTGTTTGAAAGCGCGCTCGGCCTGGCCAAGGCAGCGTAAGGCCGGGAATTCTCTTCATTTCATCCAATTGATAAGGGCGGGCATCGGCGAATGAAGTCACTGCGGATTCTGGCGGCAGCGGCCGCAGTCATTGGTCTCGCCGCCTGCAACTCCGGCCCGAAGACGCCAGCGCCGTCAGCGTCGGGCAAGAGTGCATCGCTTCGTTCGATGGAACAGGTGGCAATCGCCGCGCATAAATGCTGGTTCGCCAGCAAGGACCCGGCCTTCAAAGCCTACCAGATGGCCAACGAACTCAATAATTTCGGCGGCACGCCACGCTTCCTTTTGGTGCCGGCCAAGCAATATGGCGCAAGGCCGCTGCTGGTGGTGCAGGCACAAGGCAATTCGAGCCAGGTGCAAGCGTTCGGTCCGTTGATGGACCAGGCGCTCGGCGCACGCATCGGCTCTGATATCACCCGCTGGAGTTCCGGCAACCCTGCCTGCACCGGCACCGCTTGAGGCACAGTCGACAGGCTTCTGCAATCAGCTTCGGCTGAAAAAGTGGTGGAGGCACAGGGGCGCCTCCACCAATGTCGAACTGCCCGTGGGTCGGGACAATCCGAAAACCCTCAGTCGTAAAACGAGCGGATTCCTTCGCGATAGGCATCGCAACGCGAGATGCCGATATCGGACAATTGTTCGTCCGTGAGGTCCAGCAGGCTCAATCGGGTGCGCCGCCGCTCGATGCAGCGCGACAGCCATCGCATGAGATTGAGTGGAACCTTCGCCAGATTGCGGAATGAGCTGTGCTTCTCCGCTGGGGATGAAGCTGTGACGCCCCCTTCAATTGCACCTATTGTACCCATAGCAATGATCCAGATTGTGTCTATTTTCGACGAACAATGCTATGAATTGACTCAATGATGATCGCAATATAGGAATTGTCACCATGACAATTTGGCTTCCCGACCTCTCGTCCGGCTCTGGCCCACTCTATCTGCGCCTGGCCGAACGCATCGAAAGCGACATCGACAGCGGCGTTCTAGCCTCCGGAACCAAGCTGCCGCCGCAGCGCAACCTCGCCTACGATATCGGCGTGACCATCGGCACTGTCGGGCGCGCCTACGCGCTGTTGCGCGAACGCGGCCTGGTGAGCGGAGAAGTCGGTCGCGGC
The DNA here is from genome assembly GCF_056400805.1 of Aminobacter sp. P4_H6_2. Taxonomy (NCBI): domain Bacteria; kingdom Pseudomonadati; phylum Pseudomonadota; class Alphaproteobacteria; order Hyphomicrobiales; family Phyllobacteriaceae; genus Aminobacter; species Aminobacter sp. P4_H6_2. The sequence goes on along the minus strand of NZ_JBFUKO010000142.1, from coordinate 5,062 downwards.
ACTTACATCCTTGCGCGCCACAGCGAGCAGCCTGCGCCCAGCGCGTCGCCTGCCCTGCCCCATGAGGGATCACGCTCAGTCGAGGCAGCGCCTGGAAAGCTGCGCTTCGACAGCACAGCAGCACCCAATGTCGGACAGAGCAGCGAAATCGAGACAATCCTGGCCGCGATCAGCCGGGACAATCCCGACGACATGACGAGCTATACAAGGACATTTCCCGAACATTGGTTCGAGGCAGGCAGCGCATGGCTGTCGCGCAACGGTTTTATGGCCGCGCCTGACAGCATCGTACCGACGCTCGGCGCGCATGCCGCTGTCGTTGCGATCATTGCAGCGGCAAGCTCTCCGGGCGACCACATCCTGTTCGAGCATGTGACCTATACCCAGATCGCGCGCAGTGCCGGCCTGATCGGTCGGCGCATGGCATTGGTCAATTCGGACGAACACGGCATCGACCCCGATGATTTCGAACGCGTCTGCGCCCAAAAGCACCCGAAACTGGCATTCCTGATGCCCACGGCTCAGAACCCGACAGGCGTGATCATGCCACGCGAGCGCCGGCAGGCGATTGCCGAGATCGCGCGCAAGCACAACGTGCTGCTGATCGAGGACGACCTTTACGGCGCGCTCACCGACGACCGCACGCCGCTTCTGGCCGAATTCGCCCCTGAACGCGTGTTCGTTGTGGGCGGCCTGTCCAAATCGGTGGCGGCTGGCGTGCGCGGCGGCTGGCTGTCAAGCCCGGCGCATTTCCGCCACAGCATCCGGGTTGCGCACAAGATGGTCACCGGCGGCATGCCGTTCCTATTGGCGGAAACGTGCGCCCAGCTGGTGCTTTCGGGCGCGGCCGCGGCGATACGTGCCCGCTCGATCGCCGAGATCAACGCCCGTCTCGACATTGTGCGCAAGGCGCTGGACGGCTGCGACTTCAACACCACGCCCAATATTCCCTTCGTCTGGCTGGCCCTTCCGGAACCGTGGAATTCCGGCACGTTCAAGAACGCCGCCTATGAGCAAGGCGTGCTGATCGACGACGAAGACGAGTTCAAGGCCGGGCGCTCGGACCAGGTGTTCCACCGCGTCAGGATCGGCATTTCATCGGCGCGCACGCAGGTCGAGGTGAGCCAGGGGCTGGCAAAGCTGCGCCGCCTGCTCGACGAGGGGCGCGCCGGCTACGACAGTTTCGGCTGAGCCCATCCACATCCCCGCTGCCAACAGTCCCGTTTCCTTGCCATAGGGGCGATTTTCTGGCCTTTGGCGGTATATCCTGGCCCAATGATGCGCTATTGAGCCACCAACGGTTCCCCCAACGGATTCTGCGATCTACGATGACTATTCAGAACGACGTGAAGATCACCGGCGAGCTCATTGCCGCGCACGGGCTCAAGCCAGACGAATACCAGCGTATCCTCGACCTTGTCGGGCGCGAGCCGACCTTCACCGAGCTCGGCATCTTCTCGGCGATGTGGAACGAGCATTGTTCGTACAAATCGTCGAAGAAGTGGCTGCGGACGCTGCCGACCAAGGGCGAGCGGGTCATCCAGGGTCCGGGCGAAAATGCTGGCGTTGTCGATATCGGCGACGGCGACTGCGTGGTCTTCAAGATGGAGAGCCACAACCACCCCTCCTTCATCGAGCCCTACCAGGGTGCGGCGACCGGCGTTGGTGGCATTCTGCGCGACGTTTTCACCATGGGCGCGCGGCCGATTGCCTCGATGAACGCGCTGCGCTTCGGCGCACCTGACCATCCTAAGACGCGCCATCTGGTTTCAGGTGTGGTTGCCGGCGTCGGCGGCTACGGCAATGCCTTCGGCGTGCCGACCGTTGGCGGCGAAGTGAATTTCGACGCCCGCTACAATGGCAACATTCTGGTCAACGCCTTTGCAGCTGGTCTTGCCAAGACCGACGGGATCTTCCTGTCGCAGGCCAAGGGTGTCGGCTTGCCGGTAGTCTATCTCGGGGCCAAGACCGGCCGCGACGGTGTCGGCGGCGCGACCATGGCTTCGGCCGAATTCGACGACAAGATCGACGAGAAGCGCCCGACCGTGCAGGTCGGCGATCCGTTCACCGAAAAATGCCTGCTCGAAGCGTGCCTCGAACTGATGGCGTCGGGCGCGGTCATCGCGATCCAGGACATGGGTGCTGCCGGCCTGACCTGCTCGGCCGTTGAAATGGGCGCCAAGGGCGACCTCGGCATCGAACTCGACCTCGACAAGGTGCCGGTGCGCGAAGAGCGCATGAGCGCCTACGAGATGATGCTGTCGGAAAGCCAGGAGCGCATGCTCATGGTGCTGCGTCCCGAAAAGGAAGAAGAAGCCGAGGCAATCTTCGTCAAATGGGGCCTCGACTTCGCCATCGTCGGCAAGACCACCGACGACCTGCGCTTCCGCGTCCTGCATCAGGGCAAGGAAGTGGCCAACCTGCCGATCAAGGAACTCGGCGACGAGGCTCCCGAATATGATCGCCCGTGGGTCGAACCGGCCAAGCGCGCGCCGCTTGCCGCCGACGATGTTCCGCAGGCCGATGTCGCCGATGCGCTGCTCAAGATGCTCGACGGTGCGGATCTGTCATCGCGGCGCTGGGTGTGGGAGCAGTATGACACGATGATCCAGGGCAACTCGCTGCAGCGCCCCGGCGGCGACGCCGGCGTTGTGCGCGTCGAGGGCCATGCCACCAAGGCGCTGGCGTTTTCGTCGGACGTGACGCCGCGCTATTGCGAGGCCGATCCCTATGAGGGCGGCAAGCAGGCCGTGGCCGAGTGCTGGCGCAACCTGACTGCGACCGGTGCCGAACCGCTGGCTGCTACCGACAACCTCAATTTCGGCAACCCCGAGCGGCCCGAGATCATGGGGCAGTTGGTCGGAGCCGTGAAAGGCATCGGCGAGGCCTGCCGCGCACTCGGCTTCCCGATCGTTTCGGGCAATGTGTCGCTTTACAACGAGACCAACGGGCAAGGAATCCTGCCGACGCCGACAATCGGCGGCGTTGGCCTGATCGACGACTGGTCGAAGATGGCCAAGGCCTGCTTTGCCCGCGAAGGCGAAGTGATCCTGCTTGTCGGCGGCCCGGCCCAGTGGGGCAGCCACCTTGCCCAGTCGATCTACATGCGCGACGTGCATGGCCGCACCGACGGCCCGCCGCCGGCAGTCGATCTCGAGCACGAAAAGAAGGTCGGCGACTTCGTTCGCAAGCTGATCCGCAACGGCCAGGCTACCGCCGTGCACGACCTATCTGATGGCGGTCTTGCAGTGGCACTCGCGGAGATGGCGATGGCTTCCGGCATCGGCGCCACCGTTCCCGGTCTCAGCGGCACCAACCCGATCCCGGTGTTCTTCGGCGAAGACCAGGGGCGCTATCTGGTGACTGTCAAGCTTGACCCCAAGTCGGCTGAGATGCAGGAATTGTGGAACGAGGCCAAGGCGCTCGGGATTCATGCTCCGTGGATCGGCACGACCGGCGGCCAGGAATTGAAACTGGGCGAGGCGCGCGCCATATCAATTGACGAGTTGACCACGGCTCACGAATCCTGGTTCCCTCGGTTCATGAACAACTGATCGGGGAAAACGGCATGGCAATGGACGCACACGACATTGAGCGGATGATCAAGGACGGCATTCCGGATGCCCGGGTGACCATCCGCGATCTCGCTGGCGACGGCGATCATTATGCCGCCGAGGTCGTGTCGGAAAGCTTCCGTGGCAAGACCCGCGTGCAGCAGCACCAGATGGTCTATGACGCGCTGAAGGGGAATATGGGCGGCGTGCTACATGCGCTCGCCCTGCAGACCAGCATTCCGGAATAACGTACGTCGCCTGCCGATGTCCGATCGTTCCGACGACACCGACAGCCAACAGATCGCCCGGCGCGCTTATGCGAGCTTCGCCGAGCGCTATGATGCGACAGCACCTACCAAGCCGCACAACGCGCTTTACGAGCGTCCGGCATCGCTCGCGTTGCTTGGCGATGTGAAGGGCCAGGACGTTGTCGACGCCGGCTGCGGTTCGGGCATCTGCTCGGAAAAGCTGGCGCGCCAGGGCGCGAAGGTTCGCGCCTTCGATATCACCCCGGAGATGACGGTGCTGGCGCGGGCGCGATGTGCCGGGCTCGACGTCGATGTCCGCGAAGGCGACCTTTCCAAGCCGCTCGACTGGCTTGGAAGCGACAGTGCCGACGCAATCCTCTGTTCGCTGGCGCTCGATTATGTCGAGGACCTCAAGCCGGTCTTCACCGAGTTCCACCGCATTGCGCGACCGGGAGGGCGGCTCGTGTTTTCGATGGGCCACCCGATGCGCGACTGGGCCGATCCGAGAACGCGTGGCGACGCCGACTATTTCGCGACGAACCCCTGGGGCATGCATTGGGGCGGGTTTGGCGAGCCAGCACCCTTCGTCGAATCCTACCGCCGACCACTTCAAGATATTTTGAACGGCCTGAGTGGTGCCGGCTGGCGCCTCGACCGTTTTGTCGAGCCGTTGCCAGTGGCTGAAATGGCGACAATCGACCCAAGGCATTTTGCCGAACTGAGCCGGTCGCCCGCCTTTATCTGCGTGCGCGCGGTCAAATAGACCGGCACACCTCACTTAGCGACGCTGCGCCAGATCGAGAAGCTTTTGWGGCCAGCCAGGAAGCGAACGAGCCGCCATCGCACGGAACGTGCCCGTTCGAGCGCCGGCATCCTTGGCAACCGGTACTGTGGCGAGCGGCGGCTCTGGACCTGAGCACAGATCGTGCTATTGCGTTTTTCAGTTTTCGGGTCGACGCGTCGCTTGGAAAGCTCGACTGTTGCAACCACATAGTAGCTAGTGCTAGCAGTCTAGTGGATATTGCCGACTACACGAGTTCGGCCAGATTGAGGTTTAGACGCCATGAGCGGAATCAACGAGTACATCGACAGCGAAGTGAAGAGCCAGGACGTCGTGGTGTTCATGAAGGGCACGCCCGGCTTTCCGCAGTGCGGCTTTTCGGGCCAGGTCGTCCAGATCCTCGATTACCTCGGGGTCGACTACAAGGGCGTCAACGTGCTGACCTCGAACGAACTTCGCCAAGGCATCAAGGACTACTC
>NZ_JBFUKO010000141.1:0-10110 GCF_056400805.1 Aminobacter sp. P4_H6_2 | reverse complement strand
TCGATTTGATCCTCGAATCGTTCGCGGCCCGGATCAAGAAACCGGCGATCCCGCTCCCCCTGGTGCAGTTGCGGGACATTCTCGGCGGCGACATGGAAGCCGGGAGCTTGGTCGGCATGCTGTCCGCGTCCGGTGAGGGCAAGACGTCGATGGCAATGCAGGGGGTGGACCACGCCGCCTCGCTCGGCTACCCGGTGCAAATCCTGTCGTTCGACCAGTCGCCCGACCAGATCGTGTCGCAGCGCACCGGCATTGAAAACACACGGATCCGCAACCTGACAATGATGGAGAGGCGCGCCCGTTCAGTTCGATGACCGGTGGCCGCGGCGATCGGGTAAAGATCGACGACCCGCATTCGACGGAAACGGCAGAGAGCGACACGGAGCGTCAATCTGCCGTCCGCATCTTCCGAGAGGGTATTTCCGACCGCCTCAACGATGTGACCACTTCGGCCATCGTCATCATCATGCAGCAGCTCCATGAGCAGGACGTCGCGGCGGTGGCGCTGGAGCTCGATATCGGGTTCATCCACTTGAACCTGCCCATGGAGTTCGAACCGGAAACCGTCTGCCGCACCTATGTTGGCGGCGAACTGTTCTTTGAGGACCCTCGGACAGAAGACGGGGAGCTGCTGTTTCCTGAGCGGTTCCCGCCGACTGAAATCGAACGCCTCAAGAAGGCCAAGGGCTCTTATGCGTATGCTGGTCAATACCAGCAGCGGCCGACACCTCGCTCCGGTGGCATGTTCCAGCGCGGCGACTTCGAGATCGTTGATGCGGTCCCCGTCGGCGCGGTTCGATGCAGGGCGTGGGACTTTGCAGCAACCGTGCAGAAGCTAGGCAAAAAGCCTGACTGGTCCGTCGGGCTTCGAATGGCTCGTGTCGGTGGTGTTTCTACGTCGAGGATGTCAAGCGCGATCGCTGGTCGCCCGCCGACGTAGAGAAAAACCTGAAGAACACGGCGAGCCAAGATGGGTTGGACGTAAGGATCAGGATGCCAGAGGACCCAGGCGCTGCCGGTACGGCCGRCGCCGCCACCAAAGTCAAGCTGCTGGCAGGCTACGACGTGATTGCTGTTCGGCCGACGGGCGAGAAATCAGTGCGCGCCAAACCCGCGTCGGCGCAGGCGGAAGCGGGCAATGTGAGGCTGGTGCGCGGGTCATGGAAGGAAACGTTCCTCGATGAGGTCTGTTCTTTCCCGAATGCTCAGCATGACGATCAGGTTGATGCCTTCGCCGATGCTCTGAATGAGCTTGCGCTGGGCTCGACGTTCACCCTGGACAACATCTAGGTAGAAAAAGGCCCGGCAGAACCGGGCCTTGATCCATCAGTAATCGCGATGCTCTGGCATCTCTTTCAACTGTTCCTTCGTCCATGTCGTAACAGCGTGGACGTCTCCATCTTCGTCGCGCATGAAATCCAACTCAGTAGCCGCAACAGCAACTGGCTTGGCACCGATGCCAAGAAAGCCGCCGACGTCGATTACGATCTCGCTCGAAACGCCGGTTCCATGCACATGCGAAACGCTGCCGACCTTTTCGTCGTCAGCGCCATAAACAGCCGCACCCTTAAGAATGGAAGCGTTCAGCTCGTTGCTGGCGAGGCGTACGTGATTGGTATGGTCCATGTTTTTCTCCTTTTTCGGGGCTGGGACTTTTCTAACCCCTGAACTGGCGAACCGTTCCGCACGGATTTCCATTCGTGATCACCGGAAAGAAAATGAATGGCCAATATCCTGGCTCTCGCCCGCGACAGCCTGACCAACCTCGTGTCCCGTCTCGGGACCGATCGCGACAAGGCGGCTAGCTCGTTCTATTTGATGCCGATCCTGAGCGACGAGCAAGTGATCAACGCCTACCGTGGCGCTTGGCTACCCCGCAAGATCGTCGACATTCCGGCCTTTGACAGCGTGCGTGCTTGGCGTGACAGGCAGGCCGACAGCACCCAGGACGCGCGGCGAGCTCTACTCGTACCCGCTGTATTTCTGCCGACGCCCCGACGTGCTGCGCAAGGCCGTGGGCAACAGCTAAGGGGCTTCGGCCCTTGTCTCCCTCTGGCGGAGAACGAGACCATGAAATTCCATATCAAGAACAACACGCATCGCACCAAGGCTTTCAAGGTGTGGGGCGGAACTGAGGATGTGCTGCCCGGCAAGGAACGCGTCATCGACATCGAGGGCGATGTTTCGGACGAGTTCATCGATCGCACGAAGGCCAATGGTGTCGAGATGAAGCCGGCCGGTAAGTCCAAGACGGAACCGGCCGACGGCGATCAACCAAAGACTGCGGCCGATGTCCTCGCCATGGTCGACGACAAGAGCGTGCCGTTCATGTCGTTCAAATCGGCGGCCTCTAAGCTGCTCGGCGACAAGACGCCTGCCAACAAGGCTGAGATCATTGCTCGAAGAGCTCGCTACCCAACCGTGACCAATGGGCCCGGCGGAAAACTGCCGGGCCTGACTGCCTGATTATGCAAGCCAAGGGCTAAGTGCGGTAACGCACCTGCCCAAAAGGCTAGCGCGCCGGATCAACAATCCGATCGGGTGTCCGCCCTTCCTCTCCACGGTTCGTTCCGAACAGGTGTTCCGGAAGGCTACGAGGAGTCGCGTAACTTCTAAGGCACCACGGGCAGCGAGGAGCAGCGCGTGGAATGGGTCCTGCACAAGACTGACAGAACCGACGGACAATCATTTTGTATCTCCTTGCACCCTGTTCGGTGGACCGAGAGGGCTTATCTCATTGCTGGTGCGCCGGTGGTGGCGCCACCCACACCATCAATGTGATTGTCACGAAATAAAGGCGCTAGGCCTTTGGTCGCAAAGACAAAATGCCTCATGAGCCTTCGTCAAGATAAGGATCGGGTATGGCCGGCTACGGAACGAATGATGACTTCACCGCCTATGCCCTTGCCGCCGGCTACACCGTGCCTGCTGGCGACATTGGCGCGGCCCGCCAGCGAGGCAGCACCTACGTCGACGGCAGTTATGGGCTGCGGCTCTCAGGAGTGCCGACGGGAGGCGCTGAGCAGGAACGGGCATGGCCCCGCACCGGTGCTTCGGCATTCGGTGCGGCGCTCGCTTCCGATTTGATCCCGCTGCGCGTCGTCAACGCCTGCTATGACGCAGCGTTGCTCGAACTGAGGGCACCGGGTTCGCTCTCGGTGGTCGCCGACCCAGCCAAGCGCGTGAAGCGGCAGAAAGTCAACACCGTCGAGCGCGAGTTCTTTGCTCAGGGCGAACAGTCAACGGGTGCGATTGCCGGCCCTGTAGTTTCGGTCATCGACGGACTGCTGGCTCCGCTGCTGGAGCCAACACCCGTCGGCATGGGCATCTCGGTGGTTTAGCTATGCCTTCGGTTTCCGTCCGGCTCGCTTAACAGGCGTCTTCTCGGCAGGCTTGCGACCAAGCCCGAGGCTCTTCGCCAATTCTGAACGCCTTGCCGAGTAGCTTTGAGCTACCATTGGGTAATCTCTCGGCAGCGACCACTTGGCGCGATATTCGTCAGGGGTCAGACCCAATCCCGAAAGATGCCGCTTAAGCGTTTTGTACTGCTTACCGTCTTCCAGGCTGATTATGTATTCGGGCGTGACCGTCTTCTTGATGGGCATCCGAAGTGTGAGTTCTTCAGCCGGTGCGGCTGGGGTGCCGAGCTTGCCGATGCTGGAATGGATCTGCGCAATTAGGCCTGGAAGCTCTACGACGGGCACTGGATTGTTCGAAACATATGCCGCGACAATGTCAGCGGTGAGCTCAATGAGCAGATTGCTAGAATTCGGAAACTCGTCGGACATCAATACTCTCCAAGTTAATACTCCGCGATGTCGCCTACCTGAGATTCCAGTGCAGTGGAACCCCGGTGCTTTGAGGACGATAGATCAAAATGACCGGTTTCTACGCCGAGATGCAGGAAATGGCGTCCGAACTCCTTGCCGAGTTCAAGCAGGGCGTTGTCTCGCTGAATCGCACCACCACAGGCGAACCCGACCCAGCTACGCCATGGGAGCCGGGCGCCGACGGTCACCATCTATCCGCTCGACGCCACGGTGCGCCGGGTTGAGCAGAAATACGTCGATGGCACGCTGATCGTGGCCACCGACAACCAGGTCACGTTCGCCGTGCCAGCCATAGAGCCTGCCATGTCGGACGTGCTGGTCATCGACGGCGCCGAACATGTCATGAAGGACTTGCGGCCATTGCCAGCGGCGGGGACGGCTGTGTCGTACATTGCATTCGTGGCGGGCTGACCTACCCCCAAAGAAGAATGAAAGGGGACGCCACGAACAGAATACAGGTCAGAACCCAACGACCCTTTCCGTATGACGGCATGTCGGAAAGCGGCAACAACCAACGAACTAGCGCATAACCGACTGCAATGATCACGCTGTAGATCAAAGCCCAGATGAAGATATGCCAGCCGCCGCCGAAAAGCCCGATAGCTAAGCCGAAGCCTGTAAGCGCTCCAAGGACCCCGTAGCCGACGTCGAACATCAACGTTGTGGTCGTGGATAGTGGCCGCCAAATGCTTGGAAAGGCGATCGCAACAGCGGCGKTGAGAAGCCAGATGCTGACGATCGCCTGCAACGTGGATGACTCTGCGACTGAAGTTGCGACACTTGTCAGGCGGTCAGGCGTCGAAAGATGCAAGAGTTGAGCAAGACCATTTATCAGCGTGGCCCAAATCCAGAGCACAAATGCACAGATGGCAAAAATAGCGAAGTTGCCACCCGACCGCTTTACAATCTCACTCAGAATCATTGCCGATCTCTTTTTCGCTGAGGAGGATAGCATTGATGCAAATCTATCGAAACTCGGATGCTCAAGCCGAACAGCTTGTATTGAGGCGTGGTGCGCAGCTTAGGAATAGGCCGCACTCGCGATCAAGTACGCGACCAACGCTAGCGCGAGTAAGAATTCCACCGTCATAGATGGCAAATTCACTTGGCGGCGGAAAGTTCCGTAGGAGTCTAAATGCTCGTCCGCCTCACTCCCCGGCAGCAATGAAATCCTCGTCGGCCAGTACGAGCCAGCACTTCGCGCTGCCTTCCTGGAAGCAATCGACGACATCCGGTCGAACTTCGTGCTTCGGCGGGTGGTCGAATGCCTTGAGCGTGGCGATATCAACGGCGCCATTGCTGCGATGCATCTCGACGAGGCGGCATTCCACCCCTTGGACGAGGCGATCAGGCAGGCTTTCAACGGCGGCGGTGTTGCCACTGTCGAGCAGATGCCGGCGCTGCGTGACCCGGAAGGCCACCGCTTCGTCATCCGGTTCGACGCGCGCAACGTCGAGGCCGAGAACTGGCTTCGGTATCACTCGACCACGATGGTTTCGAACATCATTGCCGATCAGCAGGAAGGCATTCGCACAGCGCTTACTGCTGGCTTGGAGCGAGGCGACAACTCGACACGGACGGCGCTCGATGTCGTCGGCAGGGTGAACCGGGTCACAGGGCTGCGAGAGGGAGGGGTGATCGGACTCACCGCATCTCAGGGCACGCTGTTGCCCGAGCGCGCCAAGAGCTGGTTTCTGGCCAGCCCGATCAACTGCGCAACTATCTGACTCGCRGGCGCAGGGACACCCGCGGCAACGGAGATCGCAGGCAAAGTGGCCTCGCATTTCCCGGCAGATCTGCCGATGCGCCGAGACGGTATCACCGTCAGGGTAGCCAAGGCCTCAGACGTCGCGCCGGCCTTTGCCGAGGACACGCATTGGCATGTCCCGGTGACGATCAGATACGAGTGCTTCGGGTAGGGCAGTCAGCTACACTGATGTCTTCTGGCGGTGATGAGGGCGGCCTGTTCTTGTTGCAACTGGTCGATCTTGGCTGATTGCCTGCTCTTGATTGCCGAGACAGCCTTGGCGCCTCCCGGTGCCCAGAACGGAATATTCCACTGGCTCACCTTGCCGCGATTGATTGCCGTCGTCGAAATGTTCGCCGAGGTTTTGCCAATCGCGTTGTTGAGATCGTTGCACGAAGTTACAGCGTATTGCGATTGATTGACACGGCCAGAAGCACCTTGGGACGCGCAACCCGTCGCCGAAGCGAGGGCGAGGAATAGTGCTGTCCCTCTAAAACTGAGAGCTTTCACCTTCATTGGTGCAGCCTAACAAGCCCATCCAGCAATGGGAACCATCCCCGGCCATCCGGGTAACCGGCCTCGCTAGCGCGGGGCCGTTTTTATGTCAGCCATTGATAAGGAGCAACCCCGATGGCGAACACCAACAGGGGCAGGAAGTTCTATATCTGCGCCACGCCGCAGCCTGCCGATCTCAGCCAGGCACAGTTCGAGGCGCTGACCTATATCGAGGTCGGCAACGTCGGTTCCGTCGGCGAGACCGGCATGAACACGAACATCGTCAGCTACGACGAGCTGGCGACCGACGTCACCCAGAAGCAGAAGGGCATCAGCAACGCTGGCGATCCTGACGTCGAATGCGCCCGCAACCCGATCGACGCCGGCCAGATTGCCATGCACGCTGCAGCGGCGACCAAGTTCTACTACGCGACGAAATTCGAAGACGCCGACGCGCCCGACGCGAGCCACACCAACTCGGTCTACTTCAATCGCGGCTTGGTGACCGGCCCGAAGCGCCCGAACGGCCGGAACGAAGACTTCATCTCGAAGTGTTCACGCGCGGCCTTGTGCAGAAGGAGATTGTCGTCAACCCGGGTCAACTCTCGCCTGCCTGCCATCGCTGGTATCGCCCAGGTCGGCCAGACGCTTACCGCTGTGGCCGGTCGTTGGTCCGGTGAGCCGGCGCTGACCTACCAGTGGAAGAAGGGTGCCGCCAACATCAAAGGCGCAATTGGTGCGACCTATGTCCCGGTCGCCRGCGACCTCGGCGCCGCGATCACCGTCGTTGAGACGGTCACCAACCCCGCAGGCACCGCGTCCGCGACAAGCGGCGGCACGGCCAACGTCATCGCCGCATAACCGGAGCAGATCATGGACATTCTTGCCATTCAGCCGTCGACTATCAGCGTCGACATCAAGCACCCTGCCACCGGTGCATCGATCGGCCTGACCATCGAATGCGTCAGCCTCGAAGATGATCGGGTTAAGCAGGTCGAGCGGGCGATCAAGAACCGTGCGCTTCGAGGGGGCCGAAACACCGTCACTGCCGCGAAGATCGAGGACAACACCGCCGAGATCCTGTCTGCAGCGATTGTCGGCTGGAAATGGGAGAAGCCGTTGCTCTCGCCTGCCAACGGAAGAAGGCCGAGGTCTACGGCGAACAGCCTAACTTGGACGGTGATCCCAATTCACCCCTGACCAAGATCAACGTCGGCAAGCTCCTCGCTGCTGGCTGGATCGCCAAGCAGATCGATACGGCGCTGGGGGACGAAGCCGCTTTTTCGCGAAATAGGGCCGGTGCTGGCTGAGCACGTCGCTCAGCATGTCCGGCTCAACACGCTCGACGAGAATGGGGGGACGCGTCGGGAGCGCAATGAACGGTCCGAGGTTGCCACAGCGGAGCCCGAGCCGGTAGACCCCGAATTCGAATAACGCTATGCGCTTCCACGATGTAGCGGCCAACCAAGCCTCAGCGAACAGGTTCAACACCTCAAACCTCGCCGCGCAGTTCCAAGACATCACTGTGTCGGCGTAGATAGGCATGGGCGCACTTCAGATTGCACAGCTAGCTGAGAACGCACAACTCATTGCAGATGATGAAGAGTGGGATTGATCATGTCCCGCTTTCTAACGGTAGGACGCGTGGTCACTGAGGAAATGGCGAAACCGTATGCCTACTGCTGAGTAAGCGCCAAGGGCATCCCATCTGGTTTTAGGTAAAGCTTCAGGCGACATTTGGCACGAGCGATCCAGATTGGTGCCATGTTCTATGTCTACGCCTATGCCTGCGGATAGAAATTTTCATTTGATTGAGGCSTTTCCGGCTCCGTTTGAAGGTGCGCCAATTGCGCGTCGTCGGCGCTGGTCTGATGCGTTCAAAGCGGCGATGGTGGCCAAGAGCTTTGAGCCTGGAGCAAACATCTCGGCCTTGGCCCGGGAGATCGGGATCAGCCCATCCCAACTGTTTGGCTGGCGGTCGATCGCCGTGGGAAAGAACTCGGCTGAGCGGCGCACAGACGAGTTGTCATCATCGGGCCGCGGCACGATTGACGTGTCTAGGCTCGTCGAGGTCGAGATCGACGGGGTGAGGATCCGGATTGGGCCGGATGTCGAGGAAGCGCATCTGCGGCGCGTTCTGCGAGCGGTGCGCTCGGCATGATCCCGACCAGTGTGAAGGTTTATCTGGCCAGTCATCCCGTTGATTTTAGGAAAGGTCCCGACAGCCTTCTTGGTTTGGTGCGCGATTCTGGGGCAGATCCGTTCAATGGTTCGCTTTATGTCTTTCGCGCGAAACGGGCTGACCGGATCAAGATCGCCTGGTGGGACGGGTCGGGGATTTGCCTCTACTCCAAGCGGCTGGAGAAATCGCAGTTCTGCTGGCCGCGGATCGGCCACAACCGGGTCCAGCTCAACCACGCCCAGTTGCTGGCGCTGGTCGACGGGATGGATTGGAAGAAGGTCCGGCCACCGACCGTGAAGCGGCCGCTATCGGCCGGCTAATGCTGCTGTGGCAAAGTGAATCACGCTATTGAAACGATTGGGAAAATCGCTCTGTCCGTGCTGAAATGCGGTCATGTCGCCGACCGTTGCAGAACTTCCCGACGATGTTGATGCGCTGAAAGCGATGGTCTTGGCCATGGCTGGGCAAGCAGCCCGGCTCGAGGCGCGCAATAGCGACCTGGAAGCACAGACCAATCATCTCGCCCTGATCAACAAGGCTGCCGACGAGCGCATCGCGACGCTGACGGCAATCGTGAAGATGCTGGAGCGYGCGCGCTACGGCCGGCGCTCGGAGCGGCTGGGCGGCGCGATGTTGGACGACGACCAGTACGCCTTCGTGCTCGACGAGATCGAGACGGGTCTTTCGGCCATCCAAGCGGAGCTGCAGGGCGTCGGTCAGGAGCGTCCGAAACGCGCACCGCGTCCGCGCAAGGGCTTTGCGGCGCATCTGGAGCGGGTCGAGCAGGTGATCGAGSCGGAGGTTCCGGCCGGCTGCGAGGATCTGGAAAAGGTGCTGATCGGCGAGGACGTCTCGGAGCGTCTCGACGTGACGGCGGCGAAGTTCCGGGTGATCGTGACCCGTCGCCCGAAATACACTTACCGGGACCGCGATGGCGTGTTCCAGGCACCGGCACCGGCCCATATCATCGAAAGCGGCATCCCCACCGAGGCGCTCCTGGCGCAGATCGCCGTCTCAAAATACGCCGATGGCCTGCCGCTCTACCGGCAGGAGGCAATCTATGCCCGCGACAAGGTCGAGCTCAGCCGCTCGCTGATGGCACAATGGATGGGCAAGGTCGGCTTCGAGCTTAAGCCGCTCGCCGACTACATTCTGGAGCGGATCAAGCAGGGCGAGCGGGTCTTCGCCGACGAGACTTCGCTGCCGACCTTGGCGCCGGGAACCGGAAAGGTCCGAAAAGCCTGGCTATGGGCTTATGCGCGTGACGACCGGCCCTTCGGTGGCGCCAGCCCGCCCATGGTCGCCTATCGCTTCGAGGATGGTCGTGGCGGCGACTGCGTTGTCCGCCATATGGCCGGCTTCACCGGCATCCTGCAGGTCGATGGCTACTCGGCCTACACGCAACTCGCCAAGGCGAAAGCGGGCTCCAATGAGGCCGTCGCCCTCGCGGGCTGTTGGGCTCATCTACGTCGCCGATTTTACGAACTGCACATCAACGGCAGTTCCCAAATCGCAACGCAGACTGTCACGACCATGGCCGAACTCTGGTCCATCGAGCAGGAGGTTCGCGGCCAGGTTCCTGCCGCACGCGCAGCCGCCCGTCAGGACCGCTCCACTGTCATCGTGGCCGAGCTCTTCAAGCTCTGGGAAAAGGAGCTGCCGCGGATCTCGGGAAAATCGAAGCTTGCTGAGGCAATCCGCTACGCAACGTCCAGGCGAGCGGCCCTCGAGCGCTTCCTCGCCGACGGCCGCACCGAAATCGACTCCAACATTGTCGAGCGAGCAATCAGGCCCCAGACCATCGTCAGAAAGAATGCGCTCTTCGCCGGTAGCGACGATGGTGCTTCATACTGCTC
>NZ_JBFUKO010000140.1:0-10120 GCF_056400805.1 Aminobacter sp. P4_H6_2 | reverse complement strand
CCACTACAAGCTGGCGCAGGTCGCAGCAGAATATCTGAAGGCCGCGGGCTTCAAGGTGCAGCTGGATGTGGTCGAATGGGCAACTCTGACCAAGAACCGCACCGATGCGGCCTTGTGGGACATCTACATCACCCACAGCCCGTTCCTGCCCGAGCCATCTTTGACCGGTTTCATGTCCGATACAGCGCCAGGCTGGTGGGTTTCCGACAAGAAGCGTGAGGTTCTCGGCGCTTTCAACGCGGAATCCGACCCGGCAAAGCGTCTCGCCTTGTGGCCAGCCGTGCAGCAGGTCGTCTACGACGAGGTTCCTGCCTTCAAGGTCGGCAATTTCAACGCGCTCGCCGCCCAGGCACCCAATCTGAAGGGTGTGACGCCGGCCCCGTGGCCCTACTTCTGGAATGCTTATCTCGAAGCCAAGTGACGGACTTCCACTGCCGTCGAAAGCTGGCGGCCTGATGTTGCTCCCTCTCCGGCCGTTTGCCGCCACCTCTCCCCCCGTTCGAAGGGGGAGAGGAAGAGCCACGTCGTTGCCGCCAGAAATGTAATCGAAGCCAGGACGTGAAAAGACAATGCTGCGTTCGATCATCAACAGACTGTTCGGCATGATCGTCGTTATGGCGATCGTCGTGACGATCGTCTTTGTCATCGTCCGCGTGACGCCCGGCGATCCCGCCGCTGTCATGCTTGGCCCCGAGGCCACCGCCGCGGATATCGCAGAACTGCGCACCAAGCTCGGTCTCGACGGCTCCATTGTCGAACAGTTCGGGCACTACGTCTTCGGTGTTGTGCAGGGCGATTTCGGCCAGTCGATCTTCCTCAACCAGCCGGTCACCGAAGCACTTGCACAGCGCGCCGAACCGACCTTCTTCCTGACCATCTTTTCGCTGTTGATCGCCACCGCTATCGCACTGCCGGTCGGTATTCTGTCGGCCTACTGGCGCGGCTCGATTTTCGACCAGGTGGCAACGACCGTCGCCATGTTTGCCGCCAGCATTCCTAGCTTCTGGCTTGGCCTTTTGCTGATGCAGTTTTTCGCCGTGAAACTCGGCTGGTTCAACACCTCGGGTTATGGTGGGCCAGGCGCCTCGCTCGGCGAGCGACTCAACCATCTGGTGCTGCCGGCATTGGCGCTCGGCCTCGTCAGCTCGGCGCTGATCACCCGCTTCACCCGCGCCTCGATGCTCGACGTGCTGAATGACGACTACGTCCGCACCGCCCGCTCCAAAGGCATGAGCGAGTGGCGCGTCGTGCTGAAACATGCCTTCAAAAACGCCCTGATCCCGATCCTCACCGTGCTCGGGCTGACCGCGGCACTGCTGATCTCCGGTGCGGTGGTGACCGAGACGGTGTTCGGCCTGCCGGGCGTCGGCAATCTCGTTGTTTCAGCCGTGCTGCGCCGCGACTATCCCGTCATCCAGGGCGCGCTGCTGGTGATCGCCGGGCTCTATGTTCTGGTGAATTTCGGCATCGACATGCTCTATCTGCTGGTCGACCCAAGGGTGCGCTACTGATGGCCGCGATCTCCACTCCATTGCAGGTTGAACCCGGCCTGCTGTCACGCCTGATCACCCGGCGGACCTCGCTGATCGGCCTCATCGTCCTCGCCATTCTTGCGGCCGCGGCGATCCTGGCACCCCTGATCGCGCCCTATTCGTCGACCAAGCTGTCGATCGCCAACCGGCTGCATGCGCCCAGCTTGCAGTTCCTGTTCGGCACCGACGATCTCGGCCGCGACGTCTTCACCCGCATGCTCTATGCGGCGCAGGTTTCGCTCTCAGTCGGCTTCGCCGTGGTCGTGCTGGCCTCGGTCATCGGCATCGTTCTGGGGCTCACGTCCGGTTTCTTCCGCAAGGCGGACGCGCCGGTCTCCCGCCTCATCGACGCCATGATGGCCTTCCCGGATATCCTGCTCGCCATCGCGCTGGTCGCGGCACTGGGTGCTTCCGCCACCAATGTCATCATCGCGCTCGGCATCGTCTACGCACCGCGCCTGGCGCGTGTCGTGCGGGCCTCGACTTTGGTCATCCGCGAACTGCCCTATGTCGAGGCGGCACGCGCGCTTGGCGTGCCGACGCCGGTGATCCTGGTGCGCCACGTGCTGCGCAACGTCACCTCGCCGCTTCTGGTCCAGGGCACCTTCATCTTCGCCAACGCCATTCTGGCGGAAGCTGGCCTCTCTTTCCTCGGCGTCGGCATTTCGCCCGATGTTCCGACCTGGGGCACCATGATCAGCGTCGGCCGCCAATATATGGATCAGGCGCCGTGGATCATGATGTATCCCGGCGGCGCCATCGTCATCACCGTTCTGTCGCTGCAACTGGTCGGCGACGGGCTGCGCGACCTCCTCGACCCGCGCCTGGCAAAGGACATCTAGAGCGACATGATCGGCAATCGTTTCCCCAAGGCCGAACGGCCACTGCTCATCAAGGGTGCGAAGCCCATCGGCTTCGGCAAGGCATTCGACCAGCCTGTCGATATCCTGATCGGCACGGACGGGCGCATCGCCGATATCGGCGGATCGATCGCCGCCAGTGACGATGCCCGCACGCTCGACGCCAAGGGCGCCTGGATGTCGCCGGGATGGACCGACATCCACGTCCATGTCTGGTATGGCGGCACCGACATTTCGCTGAGACCCGCGCAATGCGGCGCAGCACACGGCGTCACCACCATGGTCGATGCCGGTTCGGCCGGCGAAGCCAATTTCCACGGCCTGCGCGAATTCATCATCGAGCCGGCCCAAGAAAACATCTACGCCTTCCTCAATCTCGGCTCGATCGGGCTGGTCGCCTGCAACCGGGTCAGCGAACTGAGCGACATACGTTCGATCGACTTCGACCGCATCATCGCCACCGTCGAAGCCAACCGCGATGTCATCGTCGGGCTGAAGATACGCGCCAGCCATGTCATAACAGGCGGCTGGGACCTGACACCGGTCAAGCTCGGCAAGAAGCTCGGCCGCATCCTCAAGCTGCCGATCATGGTGCATGTCGGCGAGCCGCCGCCCCTATACGACGACGTGCTCGGCCTGCTCACCGAAGGCGACATCGTCACCCACTGCTTCAACGGCAAGGCCGGCAGCTCGATCCTCGAGGACGAAGACCTCTACCGGCTGGCCGAACAGGCAGCCGCGCGCGGCATCGTGCTCGATGTCGGCCATGGCGGCGCCTCGTTCTCCTTCGACGTCGCCAAGGCCGCGCTCGAGCGCGGCCTGCCGCCGAAGACTATCTCGACCGACCTGCACAACCGCTCGATCGACCGCTCGGTGTGGGACATGGCAACGACGATGTCGAAGCTGCTGTCGCTCGGCATGAAGATGGAAGACGTGGTGACCGCCTCGACGACGGCGCCGCGCCGCGCCATCGGGCTGGCAGCAGACGGGCTRCTGGAAAAGGGCAAGCCGGCCGAATTCACGCTGTTCGACGTCGTCGACGCCGACGTGACCGTGAAGGATTCGCAAGGGGCCACCAGCACTTTGCACCGCATGTTCGAGCCGCGCCACGCCATCCTCGGTGCCGAGCCYGTCGTCGCGCATCGCTACATGCCGCCGGCGCGCGGCGGCACCGAGCCACACGCCTGTCCTCATTGCGGATGGAATTCATGACCGGAGAGATCGCGCCCGACACCATCATGTCCGTACAGGATTTGAAGACCTGGTTCGTGACCAAGCGCTTCACGGCCAAGGCTGTCGACGGCGTGACCTTCGACCTCAAGCGCGGCCAGACACTGGCCGTGGTCGGCGAATCCGGGTCCGGAAAATCGGTGACCAGCCTGTCGATCATGGGGCTTTTGTCGAAGCCGGGCGCGATCGCCGGCGGCAAGGTCCTGTTCCGCGACCGCAAGGAACAGGTGCACGACCTGGCCGCCTTCGCACCGAAGGAGTTCCGCAAGATCCGCGGCAAGGAGATCGCCATGATCTTCCAGGAGCCGATGACCAGCCTCAACCCGCTCTACACTGTCGGCGACCAGATCGGCGAGATGATCGCGCTGCACGAGCCCGTCAACCGGCGGGAAGCGCGCAGCCGGGCGCTCGCCATGCTGAAGCATGTCGAGATACCGGACGCGGCCTCGCGTCTCGACGACTACCCCCACCAGATGTCCGGCGGCATGCGCCAGCGCGTGATGATTGCCATGGCACTGGCCTGCAGCCCTTCGCTGTTGATCGCCGACGAGCCGACAACAGCACTCGACGTCACCATCCAGGCCCAGATCCTCGATCTTCTGCGCCGCCTGCAGGCCGAGTTCGGCATGTCGATCCTGTTCATCACCCACAATCTCGGCGTCGTCGCCGAAATCGCCCATGACGTCGTCGTCATGTATGGCGGCCGCGTCGTCGAACAGGCGCCGGTCAACGACCTTTTTGCCCATCAGCGGCATCCCTATACCAAGGGCCTGCTCGCCTGCACGCCGAATGCCGCGCGCGATATCGATGCGTCAGGCGAGCGCCATGCGCTTTATTCGATCCCCGGCAGCGTCCCGCCGATCACATCGCTTCCGCCGGGCTGCGCCTTCGAGCCGCGTTGCGAATATGCGGTTGAGGCCTGCCGCGCAGCGCCGCCGGCGCTGGTCACCGCCGGGCGCGCCGGCTTCTCGCGTTGCATCAGGAGCGCCGAATTATGAGCGTCCCCATGCCAGAATCCCAAGACGCCAAGCCGCTGCTCAGCGTCCAGGGCCTGACCAAGCATTTCCCGGCCCGCAACGGCCGTATCGTCCATGCCGTCGAAGACGTCAGTTTCGATGTCTGGCGCGGTTCGACGGTTGGTCTGGTCGGCGAATCCGGCTCAGGCAAGACGACGGCGGGCCGCTCGGTGCTGCGGCTTGTCGAGCCCACTGGCGGCAAGGYGATCTTCGACGGCGTCGACCTGTTCACGCTGTCGCCCCGCGAGATGCGCGCCTATCGCCAGCGCCTCCAGATCGTCTTCCAGGACCCGTTCTCCAGCCTCAACCCGCGCATGCGCATTTCAGCGATCATCAGCGAGGCGCTCGACGCGCGCGGTTTTCCGCGCGGCAAGGCGCGCGCTGAGCGCATCGCCGAACTTTTGACGCTTGTCGGCCTGTCGCCGGACCACGCCACACGTTATCCGCATGAATTCTCCGGCGGCCAGCGTCAGCGCATCGGCATTGCGCGTGCACTTGCGGTGGAGCCGGAATTCGTCGTCGCCGACGAGCCGGTCTCCGCACTCGACGTGTCGGTGCAAGCGCAGGTGCTCAACCTGCTCGGCGAATTGCAAAAGAAGCTCGGGCTGACGCTGCTGTTCATCGCGCACGACCTGTCGGTTGTCGAATATCTCTGCGACGAGGTCGTGGTGATGTATCTCGGCCGCGYCATGGAGCGCGGCCCGAGCAAAACCGTCTACGCGGCCCCCCGCCACCCCTACACCAGGGCGCTGCTTGCAACCGCACCGGTGCCCGATCCGACGCGCCGCCGTACCCATGTTCCCTTGCAGGGCGACATCCCGAGCCCGATCAACCCGCCGTCGGGCTGCGTCTTCCGCACCCGCTGCCCGGAAGCGATCGCCGCCTGCGCCGAAATCATCCCGCCGGTCGAGCATGTCGGTGGCGGGCACCATGTGGCCTGTATCCGCCACAGCGAACCAACTGCCTGACTGGAGTACGCATATGACCTTTTCCGAGGCTTTGAAGCGTCCGGAAAACACGCCCTACGACCGGCTCAAGGCGCTTGGAATTACGCTTCCAGGAGCGCCACCGCCGATCGCCAATTTCGTTACCCATGTGCAGGAGGGCAAGCTTCTGTTCTTGTCCGGCCAGGGTCCGACCGAAGGCGACGGCCGCCTGCATACCGGCAAGGTCGGCGCCGATGTGAACGTGGAAGCAGCCTATGGGCATGCACGGCTGACAGGCATCAATTTGATCGCCGTCATGCAGGCCGCTCTTGGCGATCTCAACCGCGTGCGGCGTGTGGTAAAGCTGCTCGGCATGGTCAATGCGACGCCCGACTTCGCCGATCATCCCTCGGTGATCAACGGCTGCTCCGATCTCTTCATCGAAGTGTTCGGGCAAAGCGGCGTCCACGCGCGCTCGGCGGTGGGCCACGGCTCCCTGCCCGGCCAGATCACCGTGGAAATCGAAGCCATCGTGGCGATTGATTAAGGTTTCATGAGATGAATATTCAAAACAAGAACGCCACGCCGAAAGACGATATCCGCAGCCGCCTCGGCTTGAGGCCGGTGATCAACGTCTCCGGCACCATGACCTCGCTTGGCGCATCGATCGTGGTGCCGCAGGCCGTCGAGGCTGTCTCGGCGATCCTCAGCGAATTCGTCGAGCTCGGCGATCTGCAGCGCCGCGCCAGTGCCGTGATCGCCGACCTGACCGGTGCTGAAGCAGGCTTCATCACCGCTTCCTGCTCGGCAGCGATCAGTCTCGCGGTTGCGGCCGCCATGACCGGGCCCGACCTCGCCGCGATCGAACRCCTGCCAGACACGACCGGCCTCAAGGACGAGGTGCTCATCCAGTCCGGCCATTTGGTGAGCTACGGCGCGCCGGTCGATCAGGCGATCCGCCTCACCGGTGCCAAGGTCGTGCCGGTCGGCCAGGCGACGAGCGCCTCGGCCTACCAGCTGCGCGGCGCCATCACCGATCGTACCGCATGCGCGGTCTATGTCGTATCGCATCACGTCGTCGACTACGGGCAGATCCCACTGAAGGTGTTCGCCGCCATCGCCCATGAACGCGGCGTGCCTGTCATCGTCGATGCGGCATCCGAATATGATCTGGCCGGCTTCCTCGCCGATGGCGCCGATCTGGTGCTCTATTCCGGCCACAAATTCCTCGGCGGCCCCACCTCCGGCATCGTCGCCGGGCCAAAGGAAAAGGTGCGCGACGTCTACCTGCAGAACCGTGGCATCGGCCGCGGCATGAAGGTCGGCAAGGAAGGCATCGTCGGCACGCTGGCCGCCCTTCAGGCCTGGAAGACCCGCGACCATGACGGTATTCGTGCCCGCGAGCGGAAGGCCCTCGACTGCTGGGTCGAGGCACTGGATGGAAGGGCCGGCATCACCGCCACGATCACTGCGGATCCGACCAACAATCCGCTCGATCGGCTGATGATTTCGGTCAATCCGGCTGAAGCTCGCATCACGGCCTGGGACCTGGCCGACAGGATGGGGACCGGGGACCGTCCGGTGATCGTGCGCGACCATGAGGTCGAACACGGCTATTTCTATCTCGATCCCTGCAACCTGCATCCTGGTGAGGAATTCGTCGTGGCGGAGCGGCTTGCCGAGGAACTTGACCGCGCGTGCGGCTCCAACGAGATCATCGCCACGCCGTTCGATGAAAGGCTGCTGGCGCGCGAGGCTGCGATCCTCAAATGGCCGGATTGACCTGTTCGCGCGCGTGCGGACACCCTACAATGCTTTCGACACAAATTCTGGATTCCCATGCCGAAAACTGTTGCAAAGCAAGACGATAGCCCCGCCGGCAGCGCTGAACCGCGCCGCTCGCGCACCAGCGGCATCGACCGGGCACTGCAGATTCTCGATTATCTGCAGATAGCGGAGCGGCCGGCAACGGCTTACGAAATCGCCCGCGACATCGGGGCACCGCTGTCGACGATCTACGTGATCGTCGACGACCTCGTCGAGAAGGAGCTGCTCGACCGCCACGATGGCGGCCTGTTGTGGCTTGGACCACGCCTCTATCACTACGGCCTGACCTATGCCCGCACGCTCGACCTGCTCAACGTGGCGGTCCAGGAGATGCACGAGCTTGCCTCGAATTCGGGCGAAACGATCCAGATTTGCGGCCGCGACGGCGACCAGATGGTCGTCCTTGCCATGCAGGAGGGCAAGGACCATTTCCAAGTCACCTCGCGCGTCGGCACGCGCAGCCCGCTCAACTGGACTGCGTCGGGCCGCATGCTGATCGGCCATCTGCCGGAAGCCGAGCGCCGCGAGATATTCGCCCGCTCGGCAACAGTCTCGCCAACAGGCCGCGCCGAAACCGACAAGGACGTCCTGGCCAAAACTGCTGCGGCCGCATTGGAAGAGGGCCTGTCGATCCAGGCCGGCGAGTCCGATTTCTCCGTGGCCTGCATTGCCGCTCCGGTCTGCGACAACCAGGGCGCCTGCCGCGCGACGATCTCGATCGTCGTGCCTGACATCAAGCTGAGACAGAAGAACCCCGACCTGATCGCGCTGGTGAAGGCAAGCGCTCGACGCATCGAGGCGCGGCTCGGCTGGCAGTCCAGTCGGTCGCAATGACAGTTTGCCCTTGCCAGGTGGCGCACTTATCCGGCCACCTCCCCGTCTGGGGCCAGTTTCATTCCGATTGAATCGGAATGCGACCCTATCCTTTTTGGCAGCATGATCTTTTTGCGAAAACCAGTTCCCCGGGATCGAGTTCCAGGGGGCCAGTCGAGCGTGGCACGCCGTCGGATCAGAGTTGGCCCGACTTGTCCAAACAGCCTTCGCGGCCTCGTTAAATGGATAGCGATTTTTCGATCGTCAGCGTCGTGCTCATGGTGGATAGAATAATAAAATTGACATTGCCGCCTGGAGAAGCTATCTAATATTTGTCGATATTTGCTTGTTTGATTTTTGTTATTGCACAATGACACTGTGCGTCGACGAACTTCCCTTCAAATAAAATCGCGATGTAACCCGCCGTGCAGTCGCATGGCGGTCGATTAATATTGCCACGAAAGGGGTTTGTCATGACCACTGGCACAGTGAAATGGTTCAATGCTACCAAGGGCTTCGGCTTCATTCAGCCTGATGATGGCGGCGCGGACGTGTTCGTCCACATCTCCGCTGTCGAGCGGGCCGGCATGCGCGAAATCGTCGAAGGCCAGAAGATCGGCTACGAGATGGAACGCGACAACAAGTCGGGCAAGATGTCCGCAGGCCAGCTGCGCGCTGCCTGAACGGGATTTGTGCCCTTCGGTGACCACGGATGTACTGGCACCGTCTTAGGGCGCGACTACCAACGAAGGCCAGGCAGTTTGCCTGGCCTTTTTCGTGACAGCGATCAGGCCTCTTTTCGAAACAGCAGGGATAACAAACATGACCCAGTCCCAGAGCAAGGCTCGAGAGCAGGCAGAGTCGGCCTTTGGCAAGACGCAATCGCAGTCTCTCGCCCGCAACCGCATCATCTCCGAGATCGACGCGGTTGTTCAGGAGCGCGATGAGAAGACCTTGCGGCTGCGCGCTTTGCGCAAAGAAAAAGAAGCCAGCGACCTTGCCGCCAGCTCCTCATCCGCTCGTACCAAGACCGTTGTCAAACGTTAGAACTCATCCCTAGGGACGCAAGGCGCTCCACGTCTTGCTTGGCTGCATTGTGCCATCCGAAAGTCGATTCCGATCTTTGCGCCGGTGCATTGTGGTCGGCGGTTTGCCGCCAGGCCACATGGAGAAGCGGCTCGAACCAAGGGTCCACATGGCAGCCGGTTGAAGCCGGGTATCGGCAAAAATCGGGCTCGGCCAAGAATCCCACCAAGTTTCAGTTTAAGTCGAATTTCGACTTTTTGTTCGAAGCACCACTCTTCGAGGCGCTGCCGTTGCCGGGCTTGTTGCCCCCCTTTACCAGCAAGATAGCCCCGCCTGGCGTCGCCTGGCTGCTGAGCGCAGGCTTGGCGGCGGTCTTTGCCACCACCGGTGCAGCGGCAAATGCCGCCGGCGTGATCATCAGCGACACCAGCGCCGCTGCAACAAACGTCTTCATCATTTAGCCTCCTTTTCATCGACCACCTGGCCATCAAAGGCGCGGGAGGGCACCGCTTCTCGCTTGGTGCCGGACCACGCCTGCGCCAAAACGCGGTCGCATACTGAAATGCCCGCAAACTTCCGACTTGGGCATACGGCAGATGCCGTATTTCGACCCGACGCCGGCAGGGGCTTCGAAGACTTGGTTAGCCGATGGTTTTTAAAATCGCACGGCGTCTCGGCGTGGCGATCTGTGACCTTCGCGGCGCTGCCGCAATCGTTCGGTTGCCGCGCTCAGAAAACGCTGTTTCTGCAAGCCAGAACGTGGAAGACCTTCCCACGGTTGGCACATTCTTTTGCCCTGAAAGCAGAAGTCGATGTCTCTGAGCCGTCTCGTTCCTTCGCACCCCCCTCTGGCCTGCCGGCCATCTCCCCCACAAGGAGGGAGATCACGC
>NZ_JBFUKO010000139.1:0-10148 GCF_056400805.1 Aminobacter sp. P4_H6_2 | reverse complement strand
TCAGCCAAGGGCGAGCGAACCTGCGCTTGGAACCGAAGCGGCATTCTCCCGAGGGTTCCAAACTATCCCGCAATGCGCTCGCAGCGCCGATGGCGCCCCCCCTTCGTAGCCGAGGCAAATTTGACGACGTGGAACGCTCATTCTCCACGTAACGTACTGTAAATTACATCCTCAGACCGCGGCCGGCACAGCAAAGTGTCAATGGTGTTTCTTTGCTGGAGCTCACCCAGGCTTCATTGAGGAGGCGGTCGAACGAGGATGATTATGGAGGCTCGACGCGATCCGCCGGCTGAAACAGACGTTAGTTCGCTTTTTGCAGGCGTCCAGAAGTGTAGCACGACCAGTTCACGAGTTCGCCTGTCGATCACCCTGTGAAGTTTCGCATCAGAAAAGCGGAAAGTGATGCTCAAATTGAAGGAGAGTATACCAGTGGCGTTCAGGTCCATCATGTTAGCTGTGACAGCGGTCGCCGGAATTTCGCTATGTGGTAGCGCGCTCGCGGAGGACGCGATCTCGGCGCCCGCAACGAAATCGATCGGCGCAGCGAAACCCAAGATCGAGCCCGCCCTGATCGTGCTCAACTCCAGGGGTGCGAGTCTTACCGGCGGTAAGCTTGTTCTCTCCGGCGTGTCGCCAAACTCCATCATGTTCGCTGATCGTCCGGTGCGCGCCGCCGGTCATGTGCTCACTTCACACGTGATCGAAGAATGGGCAGAGGGCAGCGACAGCTTTGCAAAGGACCCGCCCAACGCGACGGTTTCGGTTCTTGGAAAGGACGGTAGCTCCGTCCTCGATGCGGTGGTAACTCTGAAAGCTCCAAAGCTGGAAGGCGAAACGCTGACCTTCGACGTCGACATTTTGGAGGGGAGCATCGATGGCGCAGATGGACCTGCGTCGACGTTCATAGACATCATCGGTATGCCCTTCACGCCACTTTCTTTCGCCGGAGCGGCACGAAGGACCGCCTATCGCGGAGCGTGGTATGCCGGAGCAGCTGCGGCGGCAGCACCCTATTACTACCCACATCCTTATGTGCGGCCGGCGTGCGGTTTCTACCCATATCCGCCGTGCTACTGAGAAATTCCGCGGTTTGGGGGGATGGCGTTGTCTCAAAGGGGGCGGAAAAGGGTAGGTCCTTTTGGTGTGGATTTAGTGGTTCGCAATGCTGAATGACCTATTCAATGCTACATCTCCCGATCAGATTTCCCAGGTGATCTCACAYTCGATCGCTCCGTCCTTCCTGCTTGGCGTGGTCGCGAGTTTCGTCTCGATGTTGTTTACCCGGTTAACCAACATTCTCGGTAGGATCCGCGATCTCAACGAGCTACCCGCCGAGGCTCATCCGAAGAGCCACCTCAAGGATGACCTACCTCGGCTTCGATGCCGCGCGCGGTTGGTCAACAGGGCGATGCTCTACGTTGTCGCGAGCGGTGTCGTCGCCACGGTTCTAGTGATCTTTTCCTTTGCCAGTGCCTTCTTCGGGCGACAGCACGTTTTCGGGGCGGGCCTGCTGTTCACGATCTCCCTTGTCCTGCTTGGGGTCGCGCTCCTCACACTTGCACGTGAAGTCAGAATTGCCCTCAACGATTATGACCATCATGCTGTCAACGGAGGGTCGGGGATGCAGTGACGACGTTACTGGATCGTATCAGCTGACGGATGAGCCGATTGTGATGTGCTTTTGGCTGTTTCGTGTGCGATCCTCTGCCACACTCGCATTTTTGTATCCAATGTTAGCGCTTTGCATGGAGCAGTCGGGGGCGGCGCGTTCCCAAAATGCGCTGTAGCCGCCCGCAGGCTGAAATCGCTACCGAACTGTGACCGTGGTGACCCATTCCTATTTTACATGGGTGGTGAATCGGCGCGCTATCTGTTTGATTTGCATTCTCTGGTGAATAAAGCGCGAGCTGCCGAAATTGCCTCGGTTTCGCACAGATCGCCATCGTGGGTGATCGTTGAATGCAAAGGGCGTAGCGTGGGAACAACAAAGGCCGATGCTAAGCTGCGTCGGGTCGTAGCCATCGTCGGGCTTCTCAACCTTGGATATTTCGGAGTCGAATTTGGCGTCGCTCTTACTATCGGCTCGGTATCCTTGTTTGCTGACAGCATCGATTTTCTAGAAGATGCCTCGGTCAATTTTCTGATATTCGCCGCTCTTGGCTGGAGCGCAATCGGAAGAGYACGTGTCGGCATGGCGCTTGCAATGATACTGCTCGTTCCGGGTCTCGCCACATTGTGGACTGCATGGGATAAGCTCAACACGCAGATACCCCCCGACCCTGCCTCCCTTACACTTGTGGGCGGTGGCGCGCTTGTCATTAACCTGACCTGCGCTTTCATGTTGGCTCGCTATCGCGGTCATGGCGGTAGCCTGACGCGCGCTGCATTCCTATCGGCACGAAACGATGCGTTCGCCAATGTCGCAATTATTGCGGCGGGGCTAACCACAGCGTTGGTATGGGTGTCCGCCTGGCCAGACCTAATCGTGGGGCTAGGCATTGCCGCGTTGAACGTCGATGCCGCTAGGGAAGTCTGGGAGGCAGCGCGGAACGAACACAAGGTTGCATCAGCATAACAATTGCGACCCGCCAGAAGGCTTAAGAGTGGCGATCCAAGCTGGCGCAACTGAGCGGTACGAAATCACGTTGTTGGGCTACTCAACGCTCACGCCATTCCTTGGAACGTCGCCCCCACCCAACGCTGGCGATTGTTGCCGCTTATGGTGGAATTGATTTGCATCTCGTGCTCTCCGCCCGAGCAACTGTAGCTCGAATGGCAGCTGCCTGTTGGGCACGGCAAGCACCTGATCATTGCTATGCATACCGTTTCACGGCGAAGGATCGCGTCATAGTCGTCGGCGGCGACTGCCGCTACAGCGATAGCCGGTTGAGGCCGTGCAAAGCGCGGACCTGTTCGTCGCCGATGTCGCCTCGAAAGCCAATCTCGTCCATGCCTCCTTGGGCGGCAGCGTGGAGGAGCGCGCCGAGGTCATCTCGCGCCATCACGCGCTGCCACAGGATCTGGTGCGGCTGCAGGAGCGGACGGGCGTCAAGACCATAGTGACTTACCACGAGCAGTCCTTCCTGCGTGGCGAGAGCTATTATCGCGAAGCCTTGCTGGACGAAATCCGGCAAGCCGGGTTGGTCGCCCAATGCCATTCGTCGGTGGACTACGACATCTTCAGACGGCTGCACGCCCCCTGACGAGACCACCTCCTAGTTTACGCAATTATGCCCTTGAACCCACGGTCCAACTACCGCCGGGTGCAGCAACTGTCGCTCATCGCAAATTCGTCTCGAAAACAGACCTTCCTTTTACGGCCCCAAATGAGCTGCGGAAAATCATTTCCCGCGTTGGAAGCAGAGGTGCCAAGGTCTACAGCGTCAATGGGTGGGAACCTGTCCGTCCGCTTTCCGCGGACGAGTGGTAAAAACTGACGTCAGGTCAGCCGAAGCAACCGACAGCTTTGCGCTCCACTAAGATGCCGGTCCCGGAAAAGCAATCCTGACAGCGGCCGTTCGGGTCGACGGCTCAAGCGAAAATGAAGGCCTCCAGACGGTGTCTTCCGCCGGTTCCAACCCGATTCCTTTGACTTTGACGGCCTGCCGGCACTGTGAGACCGTCGCCGGAATGGACCGGCGTCGGCGCGTAAATCTTCGTCGAAAGCTTCGAGTCTTTTTGGACCGTGAAGAGATATCCTCATGCGGATCGCCATCTTCGTGCCTGCAGACGTACATTCTCTGGAACTTGCCGGGCTAATGGACGTGTTCGCCGAAGCGAACGCCCGTGCAGGCAAGAACTTCTATGATGTTGCCGTCGTCGCGGAAGATGATCGCACGATCCGCTGTGCGTCAGGCCTGAGAGTGTTGTCCGACTGCGCCTTCGACACGTACCCGAGTGCCCCCGACACCTTGCTCGTGGCCGGGAGCGTCGGAGTTCCTCACGGCCCGGGCAGGCACGTTATTGACTGGTTGACGAGTATGGCCCCCCAGACGCGGCGCTACGGCTCCGTATGCACAGGGGCATTCGTACTTGGCGAAGCTGGCCTACTCAAAGGCAGGCATGTTACCACGCACTGGMAGTTTGCTTCTTTGCTTGCCGAGCGCTTCCCCGAGGCGCGGGTGGAAGGCGACCGGGTTTTTGTCCGTGATGGCGCGATGATAACGTCGGCTGGGTCCAGCGCGGCGATCGATCTCGGCCTTTCCCTCGTCGAGGAGGACCTCGGCCGAGAAGTGGCGCTCTTCGTGGCCCGCCGGCTGGTCGTGTTCCTGAAGCGACCAGGTGATCAGTCACAATTCAGCGTGCATCTGGCGGCACAGGCGATTGACCGCAGCCGGCTCTATAATGTCCAGCAGTATGTCCTGAACCATCCTGCCGAGAACCTCTCGGTCACCACCTTGGCAAGGATCGCCGCGATGAGCGCGCGCAACTTCACGCGCGTTTTTTCGCAGGAGGTCGGTTTATCGCCATCTCTCTATGTCGAGCTGACCCGCCTAGACGTTGCACGCTTCCTCTTGGAAGGGAGCCGGCTGTCGATCGCATCGATCGCAGAGAGAAGTGGTTTTGGATCGGCGCGAGCCATGCGCCGTGCGTTCCTTGCGCATGTCGGCGTGACGCCGTCCGACTACCGCGATCGCTTCCGGACGTCCGGGAATGGAGCAAGGGCCAGTTTGTCCGATAACGGCTGACGGTTGTCCTGAAACCGCCTCAGCCGTGGGTTGCCTCCCATCAGGTCGCCGTCCATGGCTCGTGTCATGGAAGACTTCAGCAAACTCATGCCGTCGGACTTTACGAAGCGCGGGTCGAGCACCTCCGACGATGGGCTCAGGTCCAACGCGGTCAGGGCAATCCTTCCGACGTTGGTCGAGGAACTGACCGACGGGATCGCTATCGCTCAGCGTTTGGGCGCCAATGCGCCTTTGCTCTACGTAAACAAGTCCTTCGAGTGCCTGACGGGATACGCTCGGAATGAGGTCATCGGAAAAGACTGCCGCTACCTGYAGGGCAATGAACGCGACCAACCGGAGATCGCCCGCATTCGCGCAGCGATCCAGGCGGGGGAGCCTGTGGACGCGACGCTGCGCAACTATCGAAAGGACGGGTCGGCGTTCTGGAACAGTCTCAGTCTCAGACCCGCCTGGGTCGGCGAGGAACTGCTCTACCTCGGCATCCTGCGCGACGTATCGGCGATACGGCAGGCGCATCACGCCCTTGATCGCGTCGCAAACCTGGACGGCACAACGGGTTGTCTGAACCGTCAATCCTTCATCCTGGCTGCCGAAGTACGCTTCGCAAAGCACGCCACGGCGACGCTTCTGATTGTGAAGCTCGATGTGATCGGTTTTCATGACCTCAACACCGGATACGGTTTCGAGATCGGCGATGCCCTCCTTTCTGAAACCGGGCGACGGCTGCGGGAGGTTGGCGCTGCGCTGGTGGCGCGGATGGGTGCGAATGAGTTCGCCCTGGCTTTCGAGCTCCCGGACGAAGCGGGTGCCGGGTCGATCGTGACACTGGTGTCCGCTGCACTTGCCACAGATTTCGTGGTAGCAGGGGCCAATGTCTCACTGCGTTTCGCCATCGGATATGCGATTGGCCAGGCTGGGGGCAGCGCCATTTCCGTGATCCGCAATGCCGGGACCGCCCTGTGGGCGGCCAAGTCTGACCCGCTGGGTGGTCCGCGCCGGTTTCGGAACGCGGACTACGAGGAAGCCCGCCGTCGTGTGCGAATGACACGCGAGTTGAAGGTCGCGGTCGCGAACGACGAGTTCGTGTATCACTTCCAACCCCAGGTCGACCTGCTCACCGGTGAGTGGCTAGGCGCGGAAGCGCTGATCCGCTGGAACCATCCCCTGTTCGGCAGCCAGCTTCCCGGCAGTTTTATCGAGACCGCGGAGCGATCAGGACTGCTGCTTGATCTCACCGAACGAAGCCTGACTACCGTCGCGACGTTCGCCCGGTGCGTCAACGCACACCGCGACAAGGCACTTCGCTTTTCGGTCAACGTGTCCGCGGCGGAATTCCTGCAGCGCGACATGGCCGAAATGCTCGACCGTGTCCTGCAACGGACCGGCGCCGAGCCTGCCTGGCTTACCTTGGAGATCACGGAGAGCATGTTCCTCAATGACACTCCCGGCGTGATGGACGCATTCGAGCGGCTGCGGCAGATCGGCGTCGGACTCTCGGTAGACGATTTCGGCACGGGCTATTCGAACCTGCGCTCGCTCGAAACGTTTCCGGTCACCGAGATCAAGATAGATCGCACCTTTGTCAATGAACTCGCGACGAGCCCCTCCAAGATGGTAATTGTCCGGGCTATCATCGACCTGGGACGCGCCTTTGGCCTGACGGTGGTCGCGGAGGGCGTGGAGACCGACGTCCAGCGAGCAATGCTTTGCGAACTGGGATGTCCCGTTGGCCAAGGCTATCTATTCGGAATCCCAACCGATGCTGAAGGCTTCGCCGCCAGCTTGGAACGGATGGGGAGCGGAGGAACGGACGTCRCCTAACGGCAGTTGAAGTTGATCCTTAGTTGAAGTGGACCGATGGCTTCCATCCCGGGTCCGGGCACAGTTTGCCTAGCCGATTTGGGGGCACGAACCGTTGTTGAACTCCCGCCGTTCAACGGCAGCTAACTGAACGTTGCCGCCCGAAAGCCGACGGTCTCTGCAAGCGCCCACTCACGCCGATATTCGATCGCTGCACCTATGGCAGGTTATGGACCGACGTTCGAGCCTTGCTCTGACGTCCTCACGGGATCGGTGGTCTGAGAAAGCTGCCTTGGGGCGGCTACGGCAAGGGCTTTTCGGGTGCCGGCTGTTCCGGGTCTGGCTCGGCCAGGTCGAGAATATCAGGCGTGTTGTTCCTTGGGCTGCCGACCTTGCGGCCGATCGGCCACATCTTCATCAGTTCAGAGGGAAACGGCTTCATCAGGTCGCGCGGGTCCGGATCGTCGAGGTCGAGCCAGCGCATGTAATCCCCGGGTGCCAGCACGACCGGCATGCGGTCGTGGATGGTCGCCATCATCTCGTTGGGCTCGCAGGTGACGACGGCGAAGGTGCAGAAATCCTCGCCATTGGCGTTGCGCCAGCTCTCCCAGATCGCCGCAAGCGCAAAGGGCGCGTCGTTCGCCATGGCGATGGCGTAGGGCTGCTTGTTCTTGCCGGTACCAAAAATGTCCTTCCACTCGAAATAGCCATCGACCGGCATCAGGGCGCGGCGCTGCTGGTAGGCGAATTTGAACAGGCCGTTGGTGGCGATCGTCTCCGACCGCGCGTTGATCGGCGGCCGCTGGCCGGTGGAGCTTGGCCCGCGCCTGCCGATAAAGCCCCAGATGGCCCGCACGAAAGCCGGGCCTTTCAGGTCACGGTCCATGACGATGATCGGATAGTCGAGGCTGGGCGCGCCATTCCAGCGCGGGAACGTGTTGCCAAGCTGCTCGGCCTCGCCCTTCTGGGCGAAGGCGAAGCTGCGCACGATGCCGTCGATTGAGGTCTTTACGAACACTCTTCCGCACATGGCGGACAAGATAGCGATGCGAGGGTGCGGAATCTAGCTTTCCGAGAACTCAGGGCCGAAACGGAATATGCGACTGGATTATCTTGGTGTCGCTGTATCCAGTGGAGGCGAGGAACGCACCAAGTGAACGTGAATTTCGGTCGAAGGGCACCCCTGGCCCTACGACTACTTGCCTCAACGGCAGCCTAAAGTCCGGATCAATCCGATCTTGAAATTCAAGTGCAACATCCAGGTACGGAAGCATGTCCGGCCCCCTCGAACGGTATGAAATCGGCGCTTCGTACGGCCTCGCAAATTTCTCACGTTCCCCAACCTGACCTCGCTCCACTCTACGATGTCCTCTGCACGGCGGCTTATCCGCGACTGGCAAAGAAACTCGCCATGGCGATCGGCGGACGTTCGATTCCAGACACGATACAGCTGAAGCAGTGGCTCGCGCTCGTCCCGGACACGCGCGGCGCGCAGCGCCTTTTGGTCAAGGACATGACCGAACTGGCAGGGCGCATTGGGGGGCAGGCCGACAAGCTACTGGCGGAATTCGAGGAGGCGGGCATTACACATGAAATCCTGAAAGTCATCCGCGGGGTCATAGAGACGCGCGCGGCACATTTGTTGCGGATTTCGGAAAAGGCTTGAAGTTCTGCCGGGGCCACATGGCCGTTGTTGACACCGGTCCGGCGGCCGGACAGAATTCCGCTGTGTATGTGAGCTGTTGATTTCCACTGCGAGCTGACCCGGCGCAGCCCGATATTTCCATTGAGAACTTCTCGGTGGAAACGCCGGGTCAGCTCGCAGTGGAAATCAACACCCGGTCAAAGATCGGGAGAAAGGCAACATCAACGGCGCCTGGCCACGAACTGATGATTGTAACCCCATTGAGCGCTGCGGCTCGCTAATGTTCTTCCGAAAGTATGGGCGATAACTCGACCGGACGGCACGCAGCCTCATCAGTGCGTTGTGGCTGACGCGGCCTTGGCGGTGGGACGTTTGGTCGAAGTCGAATTTTTGGCCGCAGGCGATCGCCTTTTAGGCTTCATTGGCGTCGCAGGCATGGGCTTGAAATCAGACGGAACGCTGGCAATGAATTCTCGGCCTAAGCGATAGAAGGCGTAGCCAACGGCTAACAGTGCGATCGTTCTCAACATAGCGGTCTCCTTTGCCACTTCGAACGCATAGCGGCTCCGTATAGTTCCGACCCGGGCTACGCGAGCGTCAACTGATGGGGCTGCCTTTGGAGATATTGCTGAAGTTGTGTAATCGGCCTGGGCGGGCTAAAAAAATGTCCTTGTACCGCGTCGCATCCGGTGGCCCGAATAATCAGCAGCTGTTCTTCTGTTTCAACGCCCTCAGCTACGGTGGTTATGTCTAGGGCATGGGCAAGGTTCACAATCGCGCTAACAATAGCCATATGGTCTCGATTTCCCACGATCTCCGCGATGAAGGAGCGGTCGATTTTGACCTTATCGACCGGAAAATTCCTCAAATAACTGAGCGACGAGTAACCAGTCCCGAAATCATCGAGCGAGATTATAACTCCGAGCGCATGGAGTCGGTTCAGCGCAAGCAAGGATTCCTTACTATCGTCAAGCAAAAGGGACTCAGTGATCTCTAGTTCAAGGCGCTCGGCGGGAAGGCCTGTCATCGAGAGCACTCCAGAAACTGTGTCGACGATGTTACCTCTTCTGAATTGGCTCGGCGACAAATTGACGGCGACGTTGATGTTCCCCGGTAAGCGCATTGCTTCTCGGCAGGCATTTTCCAGCACCCACGCGCCAAGCTGTACAATTAGACCCGTGCTTTCAGCTATTGGGATAAACTCGTCTGGCGAAATCGGACCGCGTTGGCACCCTGGCCACCGCAACAGCGCCTCAACCGTCGTGACCTCCTTGCTTTGGAGACTAACGATCGGCTGGAAAGCGAGTTCGAACTCCTTGTCGAAATCGGCTGCTCGGAGGTCGAGCTCAATCATGCGGCGGCGTTGCAACCGATCGTCCATCTCCGGCTGATAGAATTGATAAGTCCCGCGCCCATCACTTTTGGCACGATAGAGCGCTAGGTCGGCGTTTTTCACCAAATCGTCAGGATCGGTTGTTTCGGACGCCAGCGCTATTCCGATGCTTGCGCCGATAACTACCAAGTGACCGTCAAGCTGATAAGGCTCTTCAAGGGCTTCGATTAGGCGTTCTGCCACCCGTCCTGCCTCGTCGCCGCTAACAGCGGGCTGGACAACAATGAATTCATCACCCCCAAGCCGGGCGACCACGTCATACTCACGAACGAGCCCCAATATCCGGGCTGCGACCTCGCGCAATAATGCGTCGCCAACAGGATGGCCGAGCGTGTCGTTGACGTTCTTGAAGTTATCCAGATCAAGGCAGAGAACCGCAGTGTCCTGCTGATGAGTGAGACCTTCTGTTAACATGTGTTCCAAGCGCTCACGAAGCAGCAGGCGATTGGGAAGCCCAGTTAGCGGATCATGGCGCGCCATATGTGCTATGCGCGCTTCCGCCTGATGACGTTCAGTGATGTCCTCGTAGGTGGCGACCCAGCCACCCGCATCCATCGGTTGATGGCACACTGAAACGATGCGGTCGTCGGACAGCTTCTGCAGCAAGATTCCGGGCTTGCCC
>NZ_JBFUKO010000138.1:0-10196 GCF_056400805.1 Aminobacter sp. P4_H6_2 | reverse complement strand
CTGGTCGACCCGCCATCCCTTGCTTGACGAACTGCTGAAGACCCTTCCCCTGCGACGCATCGCGGTCCAGCATCCGTGAGATGCCGAACCGCCGACGGCCGTGGCGCTCGGCTGCGTCCGTCACGTCATGCGCTGCGCCCCGCAAAGGCTTCCGCCAGGCGCGTCCGGATATGTCCCACAGGATTGCCCATGCGCAACAGGTAGTCGACCGGCGGAAGAAGCACGAAGCGCGGCGAAAGCTCGAACGCAAACTTGAGCAATTCGACCCCCGCCTCTCGCTGGCCACGCGCGATATGAGACAAGGCGGACCAGTAGGCGCGCTTGCCGATATTGCGGTGAACGCGCTGACGCAATCTGTCCACGCCCGGCATCGATCCGGCGTCGCGGGTGAAGAAGCTGTCGAAAGTCAGCTTTCTTTCGACGAGATCACGCTTGAAGTCGCGCCAGAAGATCGAAGAGACATTTCCACCATGCACGCGCCTTATCCCGTGCACGGCATCGGTCAATGCAGCCTTGCGATTCAAGGACAGGCGAAGGAACATTTCCAGATCTTCGTTGAAGGGCACGTCAGTCCTGAAATGCCCGACGCGCTTAAGGTCCTCGGTTCGCACCAGCGCTGCGCCGCCACCGAACAGCACCTCGCTGGGTAGTGACCTTGCAAGGGTGAATTCTTCGGTCGACAAGAACCGCCACGCCGCGTCGTCGGTGCTCGCGATGTTCGGCAATGGATCCGCCTCCTCGTGCCAGACGAGTTCGGATCCGGCGGCGAAGGAAACGTCGGGGTGGGCCTCAAGGACTGACAGGGAGCGCTTGAAACAGCCATCGACGAGCAGATCGTCGGCGCAAAGCAGCACGAAGTATTTTGCCGCTGCCCAGTCGACGCCGTAGTTGAAGGAAGCATGGTGGCCGAGGTTCTTCTCGCGCGCGACCACGACAATCCGATTGTCGCGGCTTGCCAGATCCCGCGCCACCTCGACACTGTTGTCAGTGGATGCGTTGTCGACAATCAGGATTCGAATGTCGTCCACACCCTGACTGGTGATGCTTTGCACGCACTGCGGCAGGTATCGCGCATAGCAATAATTCGGAATGACGATGTCGATCAGTGCCATAAATGCGCTCCCCTTGGCTTGTCAGGCGGAATCGCCCGCTGCCTGGCCATTCGATGCTCGATTTCCTCAATGGCGCTGTCGTAGCTCGCCACCGTCCGGCGGCGGCGAAGGGCATTGAGGGAGTAGCTGAACCCGAAGTCAAAAAACCGGACGGGCAATGCCAGGCCCGTCTCGCCGCTGATGCGGCGAAGGAGGCGGTACTCCTTGCGGTCGCAGCGCCAGGAGCGGACAGGCACGAACTTGATCACCCCCGTATAATGCCGAAGCAGGGCATCGGCCCATGCGCGCGTCTGAAACGCGGACTTCTGCACGTTGTAGGTCACCGGCAGCCGCTTGTAGGCGCCGCCCAGAGTGAGATTGAACGCGCACTGATCGTTTGTCGTGCAGTGAGTGAGATAGACACAGGCGTGGGCGTGCTGATGAAGGTGCTCGGTAAAGCGGTCGAGCGCCTGGGCCTCAAGCCACTTCCTGCTGTTGATCATCATCACACCCGAGTTGAAATATTCTGGGGTGACGGCGTTGTGCCTGCAATTGTCGGCAAAGCCGGGGTCGTCGAAACCGGTCGAGACCGACAGATCCAGGCAAGCGGCGGCGATTTCGGAAAAGCCCGCGAGTTCATCGCAGCGCAGGTCACCAAAAGCCAGCGTATCACCATCCAGATAGAGGACGTATTCGTAGCTGTGCGCAAGCTTTTCAATCGCCGACACTCGAAAGAATGCCGCATGTGTAAGATGCTTGCTGACGGTCATCGAATATGCCGTATCATAGGGCGGCGCTTCCTCGATCGTCAGGCTATGGCCATACGCTTCGATCACTGAGCGATATCGCGCCGTCACGGCCGCTGCGTACTCGTGCTGAAACAGGAAAAAGTCGACCGGCTTGCGGTGGAACATGGCAACCGAAGCTAAGGCATAGAGCGTCATGTCATGGTAATTTCGATCCGTGACATAGGCGATGGCGATCCGCCCCGCATGCCGGCCGCCGCCGTTGCTGAATTTGTCCGCGTCAAAAGGCATGTTGTCTTGCCTACGTTTCGTTATCGTCTCAGCGGATCGAAAACCTGATTGCCGAGCAGGCTTTCCTGGGCCGCAAGCTTTCGTACATAACGCTGCACCGTTTCTCTTACCCGAGCAGCGCGGGCGTCCTTTTCCTCAAGCAACCGTTCAAGACTTGAGATCAGCCAAGCCACGGAGAATTGCTCGACGTCGGCGCAGTAGTCCGACAGCCCCATCTCCTCGGCTAGCGCATCGTGCTTTTCGAGATAGCCCAGCGAGATCAGCGGCATCCCGACGCGCAGCGCGCACACCACATTGTGGAAACGTGTCGCAACGATCACGTCAGTGGCCTGCATCTGCGCCATGACGTCGTGCAGCGAATTGGACGGCTCATAGATGACGCGCGCCAGTTCTTCATCTGTCACGCCCGTCCGTATGCGGTCGACAAGGTCGTCCACGGCTACAAGGTCGTTGTCTTGCCCCAGCATCAATCTGACAGCGAAGCCGCGTGACAGGGCGTATGTCGTGAATTCGGCGAGCTTGGCGACATAGCGATCGTAAATCTGAGTGCCCTCGCCCGTGCGCCCACGGTAGTTCATCACACCCAGGCCGATGATGATTGGCGTGCTCAGTTTGCGCTCGGCTGGCCGAGGTACCGGCAGGCTGAAGGCAAGATCAGGAAAGACCCGGTCCGCGCTGGTGTCGACGCCAAGCGAGGTGGTGAAGTCGTGCGATATCCCATCGCGGAAGGAACGATATGTCGCGCAGCGTGACGCCCCGGAGAAAAAGAGGCGGCTGAGGCGGTGATAGGCAGGTCCGGCACCGATGCTGACGAAGGCGACGGCACAGCCTCGCAAGCGGGCCATGAACATCCATTTCCAGAACACGTAAGGCATGCCGAAGGGCGTATCGCCGAAATCGTCGAATGCCCCGGTGCCCGGTAGGACCACGACATCGAACCCGCGCAGCAGGTGGAAGGCACGGATGGGGCCAAGCAGCTTGTAAGGTACGCGGCCGAATAGGCGGTTCAGCCGGTCGATCCAAGGGGCTGTAATACTCGGACGCGTCAGCTTGATGGTTTTGATACCGAAGCTTCGTTCGACGACGTCCGGTTCCGTGCAGATCACGCATAATTCGGCATCAGGGCATACCCGCCTCAGAGAGCCGACCATGGCTTCGAGCGAGCCGTCATTGCCGAAGTTTCCGACGCCGAACTGGCCCAACAGCGCGATGCGGAGAGGCTTGGCGATTTTTACCATGTCGTTGGGTGCGTGCTCCGTACCCGGCTCCCCTGGCACGAGCACAAGCTCCGCAGCTTCGGTAGGCATTGTCCGGTACTCGCTCAATTCCTCGCGGAAACCGGTCGGAACACCGCCGAAATAAGCGCCACGCGCCCGCCCATTGTCACCGGCCATCAGTGTGTTCCTCTAGCCGGTGGCCTTGCGTCCGCCATATCGACCTCAGCCATGAGCTTGAGATAGATCTCGGCGATACCGCGCCAGGTGTAACGCCCGGCCTGCGCGAAACCCGCCTCGACAAGGCTCCGCCGCAGTTCCGGTCTGAACCGCAGTCTGCCGATCGCATCTGCCCAATCGCTGAGATCATCGGGGTCGGCGTAAAGGGCGGCATCACCGCAGACTTCCGGCAGGCAAGGTGCCGTGGAGGCCACGACCGGACATCCCGATGCCATGGCCTCAACCGCCGGCAAACCGAAACCTTCGATACGCGAGGGAAAAAGGAAGCACAGCGCGCCCGATAGTGCCTTCTTGAAGTCGTCATCGCTTATCCGCCCCAAAAGGCGAAGATTTTTAGGTATTGGCGACGCAAATCTGGAAACGACAGCTTCGCCGGCATCTCCCGCCATCCATAGGTCGAGGCCCATCGCATCGAGCAGCGGTGCCAGACGAACGAGCAGCTCGATGTTCTTGTATTTCTGGTCGCGCCCCAGGCACAAGACATAGGGCCGGTCGGAAACCGGCTGCAGCTTTGATCTGCCCGCATCCCAGCGCGCAGCATGATCCGCGCCGTTGTAGGTGACGGTTATCTTGTTGGAGTCGGCTATGCCGCAGGCGGCGAGATGCCCGCGGGAGAGCTGTGAGACTGTCGTGATATGCGCGGCGCGGCGCCCAAGGGCTGGCAGGACCAGTCGATGCGCCCACCGAAACAGAAGCCCGTAGCTCTCCGGCATCAGCCGGGTATGCAGATCATGGATGCACGCGATCTGCCGCTTGACCGAGATCGGAGCGAGGTTGCAGAAGCTCAAGAGCCCGCCACGCACATGCCGGGGCAATTGCGCCTGCACCCAAAATTGCGGCAGGCGCGGGCGGCTATATTCGGGAACGAGCCGCACGCCGATCGCGCTCAGCTGCAGTTGCGTTTCCCGGGGCACGATGAGGTCGACGTCGAGGCCGCGCGCAAGCGGATGGCCTTCCGCGATCAAGGCGTCGAGTGCTGAGGTGACCTCGCGGGCATAGCGGGCCACGCCGTTGGGATTGAGCGTGACAAAATCGCCATTGATGCTCCAGCGCCTGATACGTGGAGCAGTCCGAACCGTTTCGCCTGCGGATGTCGGGCGCAATGGCAAAGCGATCACRTTGCCGTTTTCGAGCAGCGATCGCTGCGTGACTGGGATTTCTGGGCTGCCCATTGTCGGCGTCTTTCCGGATCGGCGGCCCCGCATCGCCGCATGGATACGACAAGACCCTAGCACCGCGCGGCCATGGCGGACTTTTACACGTTGGAGGTAGACGCCTCCCCCTTCGGATAGCATCTGGGTGAGTTGCGGCGACGATTGGTTGAAGCCATTCGGGACCTGCGACCCAATGGACGAAATGACGGTCCACACCGGCCACGGCAAGATGCCAATCTGACAACGCATCGCGACAGGAGGTCGACTTGAGACGGCACTGGGCCATCAACGGCCGCTTCCTCGCTCAGCAGATGACCGGTGTGCAGCGCTATGCACGCGAGATCGTCTGCGCCATGGACAGGCTGCTCGCGCGGCATCCCGGTATCGCGCACCACCTCAACCTCGAATTGCTTGTACCGCCGGATGCGATCTTCGACCTCCCTTTGTCGGCCATCCGAACGCGGACCATCGGCAGGTTTGGCGGTCACCCTTGGGAACAGGCCATATTGCCTGCCAATGTGCGTGGCGGCCTGCTCAGCCTGTGCAATACGGGCCCGGTTCTGGCGAGCAAACACATCGTCTGCATCCACGATCTCAACACCAGGAACTACCCGCAGAGCTACTCGCCTTCATTTCGTGCGCTCTATCACTCGCTAATGCCTGCCCTTGGCCGCAGCGCCGAGTGCGTCTCGACTGTTTCGCATTATTCGGCTGGCGAATTGGTCCGCCACCAGATTTGCCCGGCAAACAAGATCTTCGTTGCCTCGAACGGTCATGAGCACGCCGCCAGATGGCAGGCCCAGCATTCGCTCAAGACCGAAATGGCGGCCGGTCCCGACACGATCGTCCTGCTTGGCAGTACCGCGCCCCACAAGAATGCCCAACTCATCCTCGGCATGGCCGACAGGCTTCATGCCGCGGGCTTCCGGATTGCTGTGGCGGGCATTTCAGATCCGCGTGTCTTCAAGCTGCCCGCGCATGGCGAAACAGCCAATGTCTTCTGGCTCGGGCGGCTTTCGGACGGAGAGCTGGYAGCACTCTTGCGCGACTCCATGTGCCTTGCCTTTCCGTCCTTTACCGAGGGTTTCGGGCTGCCGCCGCTGGAAGCCATGGTGGTAGGTTGCCCGGTGGTGATCTCGGACCGTGCCAGCCTGCCGGAAATCTGCGGCGATGCGGCGCTCTATGCGTCACCCGACGACGCCGACGCCTGGTTCGACCGTTTCATGGAGCTTCGGGCGTCGCCGACGCTCAGGCAGGATATGATCGAGCGCGGTCGCGCAAGAATATCGCATTATCGTTGGGAAGCATCGGCGGAGCTTTATCTGTTGGCGATGCTGGAGCAGCAAGCCCCTGCAAATGCGGCCAAGCGGCAATTCACGCAATGACTGCGTGAAGCGACTGGACGTTACCGACCGCGTCCAGGAATTCCCGATCGAAACGCTCTTCCGAGAACCGTTCGCTGTTTTGGCGACAGGCCGTGGCGGTGACCGATGCCCGGTTATCATCGAAGTAAGCGACAGCTTCCTTCAGGGCGGCAACCGTCTGCTTGCCGAACAGTACCCCTGTCGGCGCGTTGGCGACGCCCAGGCGCTGCACGATGTCAGTGGCACCGCCGCGTCCAAAGGCAATCAACGGCGTGCCGCAGGCCTGGGCCTCGGCAAGCGCTATGCCGAAATCCTCGCATCCGGCAAAGACCATTGCCCGCGCCTCGGCGATCGTTCGCACATATTCCCGCCTGGGCAGGAAACCGGCGAAGCTGATGTTTGGTCCGGCCAGCGCCCTTAGGCGCGACGATTGCTGACCCTCGCCGACAATGACGAGGCGGCGCGACGGCATCTCGTTGAACGCCTGGATGACGAGATCTGTACGCTTGTAGGGCGCGAGGAACGACGCCGAGACGTAGTAGTCGTCCTTGTCGGCGACGAAATCGAGTTCGCCCAGCGAAACCGGCGGGAATACCACGCGCGAGTCGCGGCCATAGATGTGCTTGATCCGCGACCGCACATAGTTCGAGTTCGCCAGCATCAGGTCCGGACCATGCGCGGTGCGGGTGTCCCATTCCCTCAGCCGATGCAGCATGTAGCGATACAGCATGCCTTTGGGTCCGAAACCGAGCTTGCCCTGTTCGAGATAGGAGAACTGTTCGTCCCATGCGTAGCGAACGGGGCTATGAACGTAACACAGATGCGGCTGATCGGGCCGCGTGATCACCCCGCGGGCGAAAGCGGCTGACGATGATATCACCACGTCGTAGCCGGTGACATCGAACTGCTCGATGAGAAATGGGCAAAGGAAAAACAGCGAGCGGTAGTACTTCTTGACCATCGGCAGCCGATTGGCCGCGGACGTATGGAACTCGATGTCGCGAAAATATTGCTCCTTCACCTCCGCCGGCAAAAAATCGAACAAGGTGAAAACATCGGCATTGGGAAACTGCCGGCAGATTTGCGCCAGGACCCTTTCGCCGCCCCTGAAGTCGGGACACCAGTCGTGGACGATGGCGACCCGGTCGCCGGAGGCGACGCCAGAAACTGCCGGAACGCGCAGCTGCGGGACAGCGGCATGTTCGGTTGCCGTCACCAACTCGGTTGGGCTTTCATGGCGCATGATAGGCTTCTTCCGATACTGCTTGATGCCACCAGTCTCCGATTACGCCCCGACCCCGGCAAGCTGACCAAACGGGGTGGCGTCCATTCCTAGCCCAAGAGGTATGGCGCCTACGTCAGGCGGGGCCCGTCCATACCTCTAACGGTGCATATGCGGAGGATGCCGCCCCTTTTTTGCAGGCTGTAGCAGTGCGCGGCACTGGCTACGGTCACAGCGGATGAATCCGCCCTGGCACAGCCGCGGCACGCCTTCGAGGGCGGCAAGGGAATGCACCAGATGAGGCTTGTAGTTGCGATACCAACGCTCGGGCGCAGCGAGCAACTCGCGCATCTTCTGGCGTATCTTGAGCGCCAGACGAGATTGCCCGACGAAGTCATCGTTTCAGCACCCGATGCGACCCACGTCGAACCCATTCATTCGGATCGTTTTCCGGTGTCGGTGATCTTCGGGAAAAAGGGGCTGACGGCCCAGCGCAACAATGYGCTCGACCACGCGGCCCGGCGCTTTGATATCATCACCTTCTTCGACGATGATTTCGTGCCTGCCGACGACTATCTCGATCGCGTCGTGAAAGCCTTCAAGGCGAATTCCGACTGGGCCGTCGTCATGGGACACGCCATCCTGGATGGTGCGCGCAACGCAGGTCACGATTGGCACGATGCCCTGCTCGCCCTCGATGAGGCCAAGGCAAACCCGCCGGCCGAACCGCAAGTGGCCGATCACGTCGGCGCCTATGGCTGCAACATGTC
Organism: Aminobacter sp. P4_H6_2; assembly: GCF_056400805.1. Lineage (NCBI taxonomy): Bacteria > Pseudomonadati > Pseudomonadota > Alphaproteobacteria > Hyphomicrobiales > Phyllobacteriaceae > Aminobacter > Aminobacter sp. P4_H6_2. The sequence continues at coordinate 2,104 of NZ_JBFUKO010000138.1, read as the reverse complement.
GATCCGGGCGTCACGTATCGGAAATCTCCGCTTCGACGAGCGACTGGTGCTCTATGGCTGGCAGGAGGATATCGACTTCACAAGCCAGCTCAGAGCGCGTGGCCGCGTGGTCGGCGTTTCGTCGATCGTCGGCGTCCATCTCGGCCTGAAGGCCGGTCGCGTCAGTGGCGTGCGTTTCGGCTACTCCCAGATCGTCAACCCGATCTATCTCATCAGGAAGGGTACGGTTCCGGCTACCTTTGCCGTGCCGCTGATGGCGCGCAACATCGCCGCCAATCTCGCCCGCAGCGTCGTGCCTGAACCTTACATCGACCGGCGCGGACGACTGCGCGGCAATGTGTTGGCGATGGCCCATATTCTGATGGGGCGCATCGAGCCCGAATACATTCTGAGAATCTAGGAGTGCGTCGCGTGGAAACCATGCCGAGATCCGCAATGTCGGTGTTCACCCAGCGGCTGCGGAGAAGTGTCTTCGCTGCTGCTGTGTCGCTCGCGCCCGGTACCATCGGACCAACGCATGCCGCGGCGGCCGAATATYTGCTGGGGCCCCAGGACAAGGTCCGGCTGAAGATCTACGAGTGGCGCGCCTCTAGAGACGAGATATTCGAATGGACCGCGCTCAACGACCAGTTCGTCGTCGGTGCAAATGGCAAGCTGTCGCTGCCCTTTGTCGGCGAAATCAGTGCCGCGGGAACAGAACCAGGCGCACTCGGCATCAAGATCGGCGAGGCGCTCATGGGGCGCATGGGGCTTGGGCGTCCGCCAGACGTTTCGGTGGAAGTTGTGCAGTTCAGGCCGTTCTACATCCTTGGCCAGGTCACCACTCCAGGTGAGTTTCCTTATCGGCCCGGGCTTACCGTCTTGCAGGCGGTCAGCATCGCCGGCGGCTTGCGCACGCGCGAAGACAACACCACAAGGCTGGACCGCGAAGTGATTACCGGCAGGGGCGATCTTGGCCTGCTAGCTCTTGCGGGCACCAATCTCATGGCAAAAAAGGCCCGTTTGACGTCCGAACTGGCCAATGCCGACGACATTACTTTTCCCGAGCAGCTGACGCGCCGGGCGAGCGACAGCTCGGTCTCGTTGGCCATGGAGCAGGAGCGGCTGGTGTTCCGCGCCCGCAAGGACGGGATGAAGACCCAGTTGGAGGCCCTCAACGGCCTAAAGGACTTCCTGGGAAAGGAACTTACGTCGCTCGAAGCACAGCTTGTGCTTTACGACGAGCAGATTGGGCTGGTGCAGAAGGAACTGACCGGTGTGACGACGCTGGTCGACAAGGGGCTCTCTGCTGCGCCTAGACAGATCGCGCTCGAACGTGCGCTTGCCCAGGTCCGCAGCGATCGGCTGGCGGCGGAAACGGCCGTATTCCGTGCCAGGCAGGAGGTCAGCCGGGCGGACATCTCGATCCTTGACGTCAACAACAAGCACGCGACCGAGGCTTCGGAGTCGCTGCGTGAAACTCAAGGGCAGATCAACGAGATCGCGCGCAAAGCCGACACCGCCGTACAGATGCTGCATGATTCGGAAGTGACCGCTCCGCGGTTGCTAGCACTTCGAACTCGCGCGGAGGAAGCGCAACCGACATACACAATCATACGTCCAACAGCCGACGGCAAATCAGTGGATGTCGAGGTCAGTGAAACGACTATTGTGGAACCTGGCGACACGGTCAAAGTGAAAATCCCGCTGCCCAAGCTCGAGGACGGCGGACTTGTGCTTCCGACCGAAAGCGACATCTCCGAGATTCCGCTCGCCCAGGCGATGCCCTTAGACACGCAAGGGGCAGCAGCACCCGATCAGGCGGCTGCGACTGCCAACACACAATAACGCAAGCTGACCAGCAAGGGTCATTGCCGCTCCGAGGGCCACACCTCTGGGGCATTTCGCGCGTCTGCGTCGAGCACAGGCCACGCAGATCATTCTTAGATGTTTAGTCCCGGCATTGGCTGGAGCGGGTCGCGAGAGAACCGTTGTGGCTGGGAAAGCCATGCCTTGCAGATGAATTCGTAGGGCGTGAGRCCTTTGAGGGTCTTGAGCCTGCGGCCGAAGTTGTAGGCCAAGACGAAGTCGGCAAGGTGCTGGCGGAGTTGGTCGTGGCTCTCAT
>NZ_JBFUKO010000137.1:0-10218 GCF_056400805.1 Aminobacter sp. P4_H6_2 | reverse complement strand
GTGCTGATCATCGCACCCGCCGCCACCATGTTCGCGCTGATGGTCGGCATCACGCTCGGCCTCCCGGCGGGCTACTATGGCGGTCGCATCGACTCCGTCCTGTCGTTCCTCGCCAACCTCGTTCTGGCCTTCCCGGTGATCCTGCTGTTTTACCTTCTGGTCACGCCCGGAATCATGGACACGCCCATACCCTACGCACTGGCCGGGCTGTTTTTCCTGTTCCCGATCATCTTCTTTTCCGTGCTGTTTTACACCCGCTTCAAGGCCCGGCCCGACCGCATCTATCTGTTGCTCGGCATCACGCTGTTGTTTGGCGGCTGGATCTATGCCGGCCTTGTCTTCAATGCCGACCCGTTCGGCATCGTCTCGATCGAGCCCAACCAGCTCAACATCTTCGTCGCCGTCGTCTTCGCCTCCAGCCCCGGCGTGTTCCGTATCGTTCGTGGCCTGACCATGGATATCAAGACGCGCGACTATGTCGCCGCCGCCCAGACACGCGGTGAGACGCCCTGGTACATCATGCTGTGGGAGATCCTGCCTAATGCGCGCGGGCCGCTGATCGTCGATGCCTGCCTGCGCATCGGCTACACCACCATCCTGCTCGGCACGCTCGGCTATTTCGGACTGGGCCTCGCGCCCGAAAGTCCCGACTGGGGCACCGCGATCAAGGACGCGAGCCGCCTGCTGCGCTCCTTCATCCACCCGGCTTTGCCGCCGACAATCGCGCTGATGTCCTTCGTGCTCGGCCTCAACCTTCTCGCCGATGCGCTGCGCGAACAGTCGATGAAGGATTGAGGGGCAGACGATGCTGACCAGAATTAGCACCTTCGCGCCCCCCTCTGTCCTGCCGGACATCTCCCCCACAAGGGGGGAGATCAGGCTGTCATTTGCGCCGCTTGGAATCGTCCTTCGCCATTGCAAAGTTGGCGTGGGGCCGAGGCTGCTGATCTCCCCCCTTGAGGGGGAGATGTCCGGCAGGACAGAGGGGGGTGGGACGGAGAGCTACCTGGAAAGGAGACCGCAATGAACGAGGTCGTCACCAATCCAACCGAACCTATCCTCGAGATCGAAAACCTCTCCATCTCGTTTTTCACCCGGCGCGGCGAAATCCCGGCGGTGATGGACTTTTCTTGCACCGTCATGCCCGGCGAGGCGATGGGCATCGTCGGCGAGAGCGGCTGCGGCAAGTCGACCGTTTCGCTCGGCATCATGCGCGACCTCTCCAACATCGGAAAGATCGTCGGCGGTCGTATCAAGTTCCAGGGCAAGGACATGGGCGACATGTCCGAAGAAGAGTTGCGCTCCATCCGTGGCAACAAGATCGCCATGATCTACCAGGAGCCGATGGCCAGCCTGAACCCGGCGATGAAGGTCGGCCAGCAGCTGATGGAAGTGCCGATGATCCACGACAAGGTGTCGAAGGACGAGGCCTACAAACGTGCGCTCGAATTGGTCCGGGCCGTCAAGCTGCCCGACCCCGAGCGCATGATGCGCTCGTTCCCGCACCAGCTCTCCGGCGGACAGCAGCAGCGCATCGTCATCGCCATGGCGCTGTTGTCCAAGCCCGCGCTGCTGCTGCTCGACGAGCCCACGACCGCGCTCGACGTCACAGTCGAGGCCGGCATCGTCCAGCTGGTCAAGGGCCTAGGCAAGCAGTTCGGCACCTCGATGATCTTCGTGTCGCACAATCTCGGCCTGATCCTGGAGACCTGCGACCGCATCACGGTGATGTATTCGGGCGAGGCGGTCGAGACCGGGTCGATCAAGGACGTGTTCGACCGCATGCGCCATCCCTACACGCAAGGGCTGTTCCGCTCGATCCCGCTGCCAGGTGCGGACAAGAATTCGCGCCCGCTGGTCGCCATTCCCGGCCAGCTGCCGTTGCCGCACCAGCGCCCCAAGGGCTGCAATTTCGGCCCGCGTTGCCACCACTTCGTCGAAGGCCTGTGCAACGCCGACGAAATCCCGATGATCCCGGTTGCCGGAAATGAGGGCCATTTCAGCCGCTGCGTGCGCTTCAACGAGATCGACTGGGCGGCAATGCCACCGGGTGCCGAAAAGAAACACGAGCCGGTCAAGCCGGGCGCGCCAGTGCTTAAGATCGACGATCTCAGGAAGTATTACCGCGTCGGCGGCAACGAGGTCTTCGGCGCCGGCGGCGAGGGCAGGGTCGTCAAGGCCAACGAGACCATCAGCTTTGTGGCGCGCGAGTCCGAGACCGTCGCCATCGTTGGCGAATCCGGCTGCGGAAAGTCGACGCTGGCCAAGGTGCTGCTCGGGCTCGAGACGGCAAGCTCCGGCAAGGTTCTGCTCGGCAACAAGGAAATCCAGTCGACCGGCATCGAGGACCGCGACGTTGCCACCGTCTCGGCGATCCAGATGGTGTTCCAGAATCCGTTCGACACGCTCAACCCGAGCCATTCGGTGGGATCGCAGATCATCCGCACGCTGGAAAAGTTCAAGATCGGCAAGACGGCCGCCGACCGCACGCAGCGCATGCTGGAACTGCTCGACCTGGTCAAGTTACCGCGCGCTTTTGCCGAACGCATGCCGCGCCAGCTCTCGGGCGGGCAAAAACAGCGCATTGGCGTTGCCCGCGCCTTCGCCGGCGAGGCCAAGGTGGTGGTGGCCGACGAGCCGGTGTCGGCACTCGACGTCTCCGTCCAGGCGGCGGTCACCGAACTCTTGATGGACATCCAGCGCAAGTCGAAGACGACGATGCTGTTCATCAGCCACGATCTATCCGTGGTGCGCTACATCGCCGACCGCGTGGTGGTGATGTATCTCGGCCATGTCGTGGAGCAGGGCACGACCGACCAGATATTTTCGCCGCCCTATCATCCCTACACTGAAGCGCTTTTGTCGGCGATCCCGATTGCCGACACCTCGGTGGTCAAGAAGCACATCGTGCTCGACGGCGACATTCCCTCGGCGATGAACCCGCCGTCTGGCTGCCCGTTCCAGACCCGCTGCCGCTACAAGAGCCAGGTGCCGGGCAATCTCTGTGATACGCAGGTCCCACCAGTGCGCGAAATGGGCAACGGCCACCAGATCAAGTGCCACCTGCCGCCCAGCGCCTTCGATGCCATGGAGCCGGTCATCAGTATGGGCAAGGGTGCAGCGTCAGGCGCACACGACATCACGCCGGAGGCATAGGCGGGAGGAAAGGTTCTCCACGGGTTTGCTTTCCTGGCTACTGGTTTCCGGTTTTTCAAAACCATCTCATTTCTTCGCACCCCCCTCTGCCCTGCCGGCATCTCCCCCTCAAGGGGGGAGATCAGGCATTCATAGGCGCTCCGCCTATCCTCAACGTCATAAGAGAATTTCCTGCGCCGTTGCTGGACATGACGCGAAGCCGAGGCGACTAATCTCCCCCCTTGAGGGGGAGATGCCCGGCAGGGCAGAGGGGGGCGAAGGATCTCTGCAAAGGCGATTGGCTGTCATCATCTGTCAGCAACCAGCGTGGATAGCCGSSCCSRTTTTTCCACACCCTGCCAAAGCTGCCGTATCATTCMCCCATCGYCCTTACGGGACCTGGTGCGCACCGGGTATCAGGAAGGGCGGCGGTGACCTCCCGCCACGGTGTCGGTATCCGTGGCTCCGAGGGCCCGACGACAGGCCGGCGTTTTCCGGTGCAGGGTTCCGCAAATGGAATGCTGCGCGGCGGGGAAATGCGGAAAAGCCGCGGCGATTGTCCATGGAATGTACATGGAGCGGCGCTGTGACCGGCCAACCTTGGGACAGACACCGAGCGGGGCGCGAGGTCGCGCCAGTTAATATCTTGTCTTATGACTTTTCTGCCGGTTTTTGGCATTGAGAGATGCCCGATCCGGGGTGGCCACCTCGGATCGGGCGGAAGGGGATGGATCGAAGTTGTCTCGGTCTTCGAGGACCGTCGATTAGTGTGATCACCCCTTTCTTTTCCACCAGACCTGGACGGAAACCAGGGCTTCGGGCCCGGATGACAAGAGTAGGACAGCGGAAAAGATGGACAACCTCTTAGCCCAAACGGTCGGCATCGACGTCTCAAAAGCGACCCTTGATGTCTATGTCCTTCCCGCCGGCTGCGGGCAGCAATTCACCAATACCGCCAAGGGCCACAGGAACCTGATAGATTGGCTCGGGCAATGGCCGATTGATCGGATCGCCTATGAAGCTACTGGCGCTTATCACCGGCAGATCGAGCAGGCCTTGGCCGATTTGCCATGCGTCAAGCTGAACCCGGCCCGCGCAAGACGGTTCGCACAAGCGACAGGGACTCTGGCCAAGACGGATAAAATTGATGCAGCCATTCTGGCTCGTATGGCAACGACGCTCCAGCCTCCTGTGCGTCCCGCAAGTACGCCTCAACAAGCGAAACTCGCGAAATTGATCAGTGCGCGCGACAGCTTGGTCCGCGATAAGATCGCGCTGCAAAATCAAGCGAAGAACCTGACGCTGCCTCTCCTCAAGCGTCAGCACAAAAAGCGCCTGGATCAGATCGAGCGGCATATCGAACAGGTCGATGCCGAACTAGCGACTATCGTCGCAGCCGACTCAGAGTTAGCCCGGCGGCACCAAATTATCTCGAGTATTGCCGGGATTGGTCCACGAACCGCCGATCAGCTAGTCGCTACCATGCCAGAACTGGGAACACTCGACCCCAAGCAGGCTGCTTCTCTTGCCGGCCTTGCTCCGGTCACCCGTCAGTCGGGACAATGGAAAGGCCGCAGTTTCATTCAAGGGGGAAGAGCCAATGTAAGGCGTGCACTTTATATGCCCGCCCTCGTTGCCGCCCGCTACAATCCAGATCTCAGAGCAAAATATCAAAGCCTCATTGCCTCCGGGAAACCGGCGAAGGTCGCTGTGGTCACCCTTATGCGCAAGCTCATCGTGATGGCCAACGCGCTCATCAAAGCCGACCGCCTATGGGCCGAAAAACGGGCTTGATCACAACGGAAACTAATCGGAAGGCACGGCCTCGCGCCCCGCTTCCCGAACTACCTCCCGAAAATGGGAGTGCTCTTTGACAGAGGCCAGGCGCGAAAGCGAGCGTGGCCGTGAATAAGCTTGACTGGATCGTCGCGTCGAGCACGGCCGGGTGCTCGTCTTGGCGCACCTCTCGCAAGCTGCGCGAACTGAGATCCCGGCCGCGCCGGTCAATGGATCCCGGCTCTCGCTTTGCTCGGCCGGGATGACGGGCGCGATAGGAACGGTGAGTTCGCCCTACCTCACTGGCGCCAGCAAGGCGAAATGGGCACCCTGCGGGTCCTGGCATTGCACGATCCACTGGCCGCCGGGCACTTCCATCGGCCCCATCAGAACCTTGCCGCCGTGATCCGTCACGCGCTGTACCGCTGCGTCGATCGATGACACGTTGAAGTAAAACTGCCAGGCCGGCATCGGCATCTGTTCGGGCTTGTTCATCATGCCGCCGATCATGCCCTTGCCGGCGTTGAACATCTGGTAGATGCCCATCTCTCCCATGTCGAACTGGTCGTCCTTGCCCCAGCCGAACTGGCTCGAATAGAACTCGAGCGCTTGGCGCCAGTCGGTCGTGTAGAGCTCGTGCCAGCCGACATGGCCCAGCGTATCCAGCGGCACTGCCGGCTGGTCGAGGCCTTTCGGCTGCAGGAACATAAAAACCGCACCCTGCGGATCGGCGACGACGGCGAACCGCCCGACTTCAGGAATGTCGTCCGGTGCCCTGAAAACGGAACCGCCGGCCTTTGTCAGTGATGCCACCGAAGCGTCGACGTCCTTGGTGTCGATGTAGCCGATCCAGGCGGGTGGCATTCCCATCTTCTTGGCATCTTCCGGCAGGTCCATCAGGCCGCCGACGCCGCGGTCGCCGGCATTGACCACGATGTAGCGCGGCATGTCGGGCGCCTTGTCGAAGGGCTCGGCCCGCCAACCCACTACGGCCGTGTAGAAGGCCTCGGCGGCGTCGACGTCGGTCGTCATCAATTCGTACCAGAAGAAGGATTGCGGGGTACGGGGCATGTCTGGCTCCCTTGCGTTTGCTGCCGTCTTTCGTTGGCGCATGGATCGCCGTGGCGCGGCAGAGCTATCATAAGACGCGGACCCTGGCGGATTTTCGACAGCTGGCCAAAACTTCCTGAGGGCACAGCAAGTATTTGGGATAAATCCTGACAACAAAATTCATATTATTTTTGAGGCTTTTCAAATAGTTAGCTTGAAAATTGACCAATTGATAAAAAATTTGAACGTGCTACGCTTCCTCAAAATTAGAATAAACTGGGGAACTGGAATGGCAGAAGGTCTTTTCAAGGAAGGCATCGTCGGCGGTCGCCTTGAGTCAGCTCAATACGCCGAGAATTTCTCCGATCTGCACCCGCCTCTCGACCGTCACGAGGCGCTGGTCGAGTCCGATCGCTGTTACTTTTGCTACGATGCGCCGTGCATGACGGCGTGTCCGACATCGATCGACATCCCGATGTTCATCCGCCAGATCTCGACCGGCAATCCGCTCGGGTCGGCCAAGACCATCTTCGACCAGAACATCCTTGGCGGCATGTGCGCGCGCGTCTGCCCGACCGAAACCTTGTGCGAAGAGGTCTGCGTCCGCGAGGTCGCCGAAGGCAAGCCGGTGCAGATCGGCCGCTTGCAGCGCTATGCCACCGATGTGGCGATGGAGCAGGGCAAGCAGTTCTACGAGCGCGCCGCTCCGACCGGCAAGAAGATCGCCGTCGTTGGCGCTGGTCCCGCAGGTCTCGCCGCCGCTCACCGGCTCGCCCGCTACGGCCATGAGGTGACCATCCTGGAAGCCCGGCCCAAGGCCGGCGGCCTCAACGAATATGGCATTGCCGCCTACAAGAGCACCGACGATTTCGCTCAGGCCGAAGTCGACTACGTTACCGCAATCGGCGGAATCACAACTGAAAACGGCAAGGCGCTCGGCCGCGACTACCATCTCGCCGATCTCATCGCGTCCTACGATGCAGTGTTCCTCGGCCTCGGCCTTGCCGGGGTCAATGCGCTGCGCGCCGAAGGCGAGGACGCCAACGGCGTTTCCAACGCTGTCGACTTCATCTCCGTACTGCGCCAGTCGAGCGATCTATCCGGCCTGCCGGTCGGTCGCCGTGTCGTCGTCATCGGCGGCGGCATGACGGCCGTCGACGCTGCCGTGCAGTCGAAGCTACTCGGCGCGGAAGAGGTGACGATCTGCTACCGCCGTGGCCAGGAGCATATGAATGCTTCCGGCTTTGAGCAGGATCTCGCGGCTGCCAACGGCGTCGTCATTCGGCATTGGCTGCAGCCCAGGCAGGTCGTATCGGACGGCGGCAAGGTGGTTGCCATCGAGCTCGAATACACCGCGATGAAGGGCGACAGGCTCTCTGGCACAGGTGAAATCGTCAGGCTCGCCGCCGATCAGGTGTTCAAGGCGATCGGCCAAAGCTTCGAACCTTCGTCACTCAACGGCGGCGGCGCTTCGATCGCGATGGAGGCTGGTCGTATCAAGGTCGATGGGGAGGGACGCACGTCGCTCAACAAGGTCTGGGCCGGCGGCGACTGTATATCAGGAGGCGACGACCTGACCGTCTCGGCCGTAGCGCAAGGGCGCGACGCGGCTGAATCCATCAACCGCGCCCTGATCGGCTAAGGGAGGACAAGATGGCAGATATCAGAAACAACTTCGTCGGCATCAAGTCGCCCAATCCGTTCTGGCTGGCCTCCGCGCCACCCACCGACAAGGCCTACAACGTCATCCGCGCCTTCAAGGCCGGCTGGGGCGGCGTCGTGTGGAAGACGCTCGGTGAGGAAGGCCCGCCGGTGGTCAACGTCAATGGCCCGCGCTACGGCGCGATCTGGGGCGCTGATCGCCGCCTGCTCGGCCTCAACAACATCGAACTGATCACTGACCGCGATCTGCAGACCAATCTGCGTGAGATCAAGCAGGTCAAGATGGAGTGGCCCGACCGCGCCATGGTGGTGTCGCTGATGGTGCCGTGCGAAGAGCACGCCTGGAAGGCGATCCTGCCGGTGGTCGAAGAAACCGGTGCCGATGGCATCGAGCTCAATTTCGGCTGCCCGCACGGCATGTCGGAACGCGGCATGGGGGCCGCCGTCGGCCAGGTGCCCGAATACATCGAGATGGTGGTGCGCTGGTGCAAGCAAAACACCCGCATGCCCGTCATCACCAAGCTCACGCCCAACATCACCGACGTGCGAAAGCCGGCACGCGCAGCGCATGCCGGCGGCACCGACGCTGTGTCGCTGATCAACACCATCAACTCGATCACCGGCGTCAACCTCGACAGCTTCGCGCCTGAGCCGACAATCGACGGCAAGGGTTCGCATGGCGGTTATTGCGGCCCGGCGGTCAAGCCGATCGCCATGAACATGGTGGCCGAGATCGCGCGTGACCCCGAGACCGCTGGCCTGCCGATTTCGGGCATTGGCGGCATCACCACCTGGCGCGACGCGGCTGAATTCATGGCGCTTGGCGCTGGCAACGTGCAGGTCTGCACGGCGGCGATGACCTACGGCTTCAAGATCGTGCAGGAGATGATCGCCGGTCTCGAAAACTGGATGGACGAGAAGGGCCACCGTTCGCTCGACGACATCGTCGGTCGCGCCACGCCCAACGTCACCGACTGGCAGTATCTCAACCTCAACTATGTCGCCAAGGCGCATATCGACCAGGATGCCTGCATCAAGTGCGGCCGCTGCCACATCGCCTGCGAGGACACCTCGCACCAGGCGATATCAAGCATGGTCGACGGCGTCAGGCATTTCGAGGTGATCGAGGAAGAGTGCGTCGGCTGCAATCTCTGCGTCAACGTCTGCCCGGTCGAGAACTGCATCACCATGGAGCCGCTGGCCGTTGGTGCCATGGACAAGCGCACCGGCAAGCCGGTTTCGCCCAACTATGCCAACTGGACGACGCACCCCAACAACCCGATGGCCAAGGCGGCGGCGGAGTAGGGAGCGGCAGGCCGTGGATGACAGGAGCGAGATCATCGAACTCGCTCTTGCCTGGGCGGAGGCGATCGTTTCCAACGACGCCACCGCCATAGGCAACTTCATGACCGACGATTGGGTCATCGTCGGCCAGGATGGCGCGACTGGAAAGACGGGGTTCCTCGCCATGGTTCGGTCGGGCGATCTGACCCACGACATGATGCGCGCCGTCGGCGATATCAGGGTCGAGTTCTACGGCACGACTGCGGTCTACACCGCCCGTGTGGTCAACAGCGGTCATTTCAGCGGACAGCCGTTCTCGGCGGACGAATGGACCACCGATGTGTTCGTGCGCAGCGGAGCAGGCTGGAAATGCGTGCTCAGTCACGTGACGCCTGCTAGCAAGCAAGGCGCGCTCGACACCGAGTAAACCCTCTGCTTGATCTCGGCCTGCTGTGGCCGGATGATGGGAGAATGGAAAAGGTACTCGGCATCGGCGGCTTTTTCTTTCGCTCACGTGGGCCGAGCAAAGGTAATCCCGTCGAGCTGTGGCAGCCGGCAGGCTAAGCGTATGTTTCTCAACCGATAGGCATCGTCACCGACGAAATTCGTCGTCGCGCCTATTGCGGACAATTTTTATCCACGATATGGACTATCCACGATCAAGGAGATGGCGATGAAGCTTGGTGATGGCGTGGAGTCAGCGATCCATTGCGCGGCGATGCTGGCCGGCGTCGAAGGCGATGGCACGCTGCCCGGCAATGTCATGGCGGAAGCCTTCGGGCTGTCGCCGAGCTATCTGCTCAAGCATCTCAAGGCGCTGACGGGGGCAAAGATCCTCGAGTCGGTGCCGGGGCCGAGCGGCGGCTACCGCCTGGCAAGAACTGCGGAAAAAATCACACTGCTCGACGTCGTTCTGGCGATCGAGGGCAGGGAGCCGGCGTTTCGCTGCGGCGAGATCAGGCAAAAGGGCAGCTACGCGCTTGACCCGTCAGCCTACGTGAAGCCCTGTGGCATCAATGTCGCCATGCTCAAGGCCGAGCGAGCCTATCGCGCAGCACTCGCTGAAACCAGGCTCGCCGACATCGTCGCCGACTTCAACGCTACCGCAGACCAGCGCATCGTCGCCGCCAGCTGCGCCTTCGTGGCGCTCAACCAGCGGCCGCAGAACTCCAAGGCAAAGACCGTCAACGAAAGGAAGATGCCATGAAACCCAGATTGAATTTCTACACTGCCGCACCCGAGCTGACGAAGCTTCTGGTCTCGCTCAACAGCGCAATCAACGAATGCGGGCTCGAGCACAGCCTGCTGCAC
>NZ_JBFUKO010000136.1:0-10251 GCF_056400805.1 Aminobacter sp. P4_H6_2 | reverse complement strand
CTCCTGAAGTCCTCCATGCGCGATCGAAGTTCATCCTGGCTATCGGCCAGCTTGGCGCTTTCGACACCGGCGGTCGCATACTGATCGGCAAGCGCGGCAATCTCAGCCCGTAGTTGGGGCGTGATCTTTTTGCCAGCTTCCTCGGCCGCGTTCAGCAATTCGCGTTCCATGCGCGCCTTCTCGGCGGCATAGCCATAGTCATCGATCAGCGGATTGAGCTGGCGCTGCGCTTCAGTCTCGGCGACCAGTTCGGCCGTCGTTTCGGCGATGCGCTGCGACAGTCGCTGATATTCGTCGGCACGTTCCTTGGCGGATTTCTTGCCTTTCCCGGACCCGACAGGTGGGTCGAAATCCTTCAGTGACACAGTCGACTTGGTCGGGGTTGCAAAGGCCTCGTCGATGCGACGATCAACCGGGCTGGTGACAGCCTCGCCCTTGCCGCTTGCGACGGCGACCTTTTCAGGCCCGATAGTAGGCGAGCGGGTCATACCGTATTTGGCGAGATTTTCCGGGCTGTTGAGCCCGAAATAATCATTGAAATTCTTGAAGATATTGGCGTTTCCGACCCTGTTCAGAAACGTCTCCAAGGCGTCTCCGCCGCGCTGTATCTCGGCAATGAAGCCGGACATGTCGAATGCCGCGATAGCGTCAGCTATATTTGAGAGGCCTCCGGCAAATCGCTGGCTGGCCCCCGTGGTCTTATCGAATTCACCGGCGGCCTTGATGAGTGCGTTCCAGAGTTTTTCGGTTGACTGGCTCGTCGTAAGGGCTGCGTCCGCGACCTTGGCTTTGAGCGTCGCACTACCGGCTTCGAATGATCGAAAGAACGCCTCAGACGAGACCTTGCCGTCCACTACCAGTTGACGAAGCTTGGCAACCGAGCCGCCCGCCTCATCCAGGCCAGCCGCCGCCGCCTGGGCGATAGGCAAGGCACCCTCAAGGATGCTGTTGAACTCTTCAGCTCGAACCGTGCCAGAGCCGAGCGCCTGCGACAATTGCAGCAACGCGCCAGACGCGGTCTGCGCATCGGTTCCAGCCACCCGGAGCGCCAGGGCGACATTGTCGGTGAAACCGAGCAGTTCTTCGGTCGAAACGCCAAGTTCTTTCTGGACGATTGCCGCTCGGCCAAAAAGCGTCACCAGGCTTTCGAGCGGCGCGGCGTTCCGCTGGGCGCTTTCGAACAACCGATCATAGACCCGGGTCAACTCCGCGCCTTGGAGGCCGGCGACTTTCAGCGCGTTTTGTATGCGGGTGGAGGCATCAATAAGCTGTTGCGCTTCACGAAGGGTAAAAGCGGCAGCAAGGCCGGCCACCATGCCTCTTGCCGAGCGCCCGATACCATCGAATGAACGCCCGATCTTCTTGCCGAGACCATCAAACTGACGTTCGATTTTCTTGGTGCTGGCACTCGTGTCACCTTCGAGCTTCTTGAGTGCCCTTCGCATTTGTGCAGTATCTGCCGAGATCGACAGAACAAGCTGTTCAAGGTCTTGGGCCATCAGCCATACTTCTCCAGCAGCTTCGCCATCTCGTCATCGCTCGGCGCTTCCGGTTGTGCCGGTCCACGGTGCATCTCATTGAACGCATCGATCGCATCGAAGAACTCGCCGACCGTTGCCGCCCAAAAGTCGACTGGGCGCCATTGAAGCGGGCCAACTGCCGTGCGCAGCCACTCCCGCCATGGAAGGGTTTCTAGGCCTTCATTCGACGACGTCTTGGCGCCGCCTCGCCGGCGGCTCCGACTTTTCCCGCGTCATCGCCGAGGTGGTGACCGAGGGCTGTGGCAAATGCGGTCTTGCAGGCTGGAAAGTCGCGCAGCTTCAACTCTCGCATAGCCGCCGCCGCGTCGCCTTTAATGGTCAGATGCTGGACGCCGGCCATTGTCGCAGCGATCTCCACGCCGAGCAGGCGCTGATACAGATCAACGAACGACTTGCAGTCCAGCGCAGTCGACACTGCAGCAAGCCGCCCGATCTCGGCCGCGATGACCAGATCCACGGAGCCGACGCGTAAGGCAACTTCGCCCCGCGCGCCATTGACGGAAATATCCGACATGATCAAACCTCGGCAACGAAGGCTGGCGGGCTTGCCGGGTTGAACGTAGCGGAGAAGTCCATGTTGCCTTCCATTTCACCGCTGAATTCCCAATCCGTCACGTACCAGGGGCCTGTATAAGTGCCGTCGCCGGGAACGATGATCTGGGCGTTGAAAACCTCTCCAGCACGAACATGGTCGAGAAGTTTCTTCGAGTTTGCGCCGGAAACAAACTTGCCGTTGCCGGAAAATGTGCGGCTCTGGATGCCAGGCTCGCCTGTCTTGATGACTGGGCCGCCAGGGTTGTTGCAATCTGGAATAGTCGTATCGACGTCGTTGGCGGACATGCTGAAGCTGCGAGTGGTCAGGCCGCAGAGATTGGAAAAGGTCTCCGGGCCGGGATCGGCGTCGTCATTGCCGATTTTGATCAACAGGGTACGTCCCTTTTGCTGGGGCATGGTCGTTTCCTTTCGTGGGATGGTCCGGCAGCGCCGGGATCAGTTGGATTGCGTGATCGCTCGAAACTCGACGACACCATGGCCGGTGAGGCCGTCCGGGTCGTAGAAGACGCGCTCGCCTCGGTGCTCCAGCGTCACGAGGTGGTTTGACGGCAGAGCGAGCGGATAGTCATGCAACGCGACGGCCACCTCATGCGCAATGGCACGAGCGTCCTGAAGCGGGTCCATCCCGTCGCGCGTCCAGACATGGACGTTCATGGTGATCTCGGTACCGGTGACACAAGTGGCGTCGTCTCGAATGCCAAAGGTGTCGAAACCAGCGATCTGCGGAAAGTCTTCCGTTTCTGGCCGGCGATAGTTGATGCGTGCCCCGACAAGCGCCGTCACGGCCGGTGCGGCCCGGAGCCGCGCCATTGCGGTTCCGACCAGTTCGCGTTGAGGTGAGGCCATTAGGATTTCGCCTTGCGGACTGCCTTGTTGACCGCCCCCGCCACTTTGCGGCGGATGCGCTTTTTCATGCCGCGATAGGTTGGAAAGACGTGCGGCTGGGCCGCCATCTTGATGGTGCCGAACTCCAGAAACCGCCAGACGTAGTCAGCGAAGATGCCGGTTGCATTCGGGTCTTTCGAGGTCGATCCGAGCACAGCCTTCTGCGACTTGTCGGCCAGACGTCCCCCCTCGATGCTGGCGCGATAATCACCGGTTTCACCGAGTGGAGCTCTCATTTCGATTGCTGTCGCCAGTTCTGTCGCGGCCTCAAGCTGGGCCGTTGCCGCTTCCTTCTCGGCGTCCGGCACAAGCTTGCGCAATCGGCGCATGACAGCTTCGCGACCGAGCATCTTGGCCTTGATCGCCATCAGCTCGCCGTCCCCTGCTCGACAAGCAACTCCAGCCATGCGCCCCTGTCGTCGGGATCGGCCAGCGACTTCACATTGAAAATGCGCTTGGCATCGTTCGCGTCGACCAGTCGCCAGCCGGGTGTAATCTGCCGCGTCACGCTGCTCTGCCGGATCGTGACGATATACGGCTGCACACCTTGCAATCGGCCAGCTATGACGGTCTCGCCGCCATTGCGCGGACGAAAGCCGGCGCGAACCGTGAACTGTGTTGCCCAGACACTGCCACCCGGAACCGGATTGTTGAATTCGTCGGTCGCCGGTCCCTTGACCTGGCAGTGGATACGATTTCTCAGTTGGCCGGCGCCCGAACGTTTGACCATCAACGAGTCTCTTGTTTTGGAGGACTTAGCGCTGTAGTAAAGCCGCTGGCCTTACTTACTGGAGCGAATTATGTCTGATATGGAACTGGTAAATCAAAACGCGTTGATCGAACTAACTGCAGACGTTATTTCGTCTTATGTCTCGAACAACCCAGTTCCCGCTGCCGAATTGCCGAGCTTGATTGCCAGCATTCATGCGTCGCTGACAACTTTGAAAGCGCCGCAGACCGCGCCAGAAGAAAAGCAGGTGCCAGCCGTATCGATCAAAAAGTCGATTACAGACGATTACCTCATCTGCCTCGAAGACGGCAAAAAGTTCAAGTCGCTCAAGCGCCACTTGGGAGTGCACTTCAACATGACGCCTGACGAATACCGTACCAAGTGGAACCTGCCGTCGGACTATCCTATGGTCGCACCGGCCTATGCGGCCGCACGTTCGGCTCTAGCCAAGACGATGGGCCTCGGACGCAAGCCCGGCGCCGCTGTAGCGGCAAAGCCAGCCGCTAAGGTTCGCAAGGCAAAATAGCCTGACCCTTTCGGGGTGCCTTTGTGGGCACCGCTTTCCCGGCTGCGATCGCCGCCTCGCCGCATGCCGTCGTCACATTCTGCGTCGACGGCTGAATGACCTGTGACCAGGTGTTGTTGAGTTCGGGCGGCGACCAGCGGAACACAGCGGTGAAGCGGACCCACATCACGCGATCCGTCCGACACGGAACCTGTTCACGATGGCTTCGTAGCCAAACGCGATCTCGGCAGGCACTTCACCTACGACCGAAGTTTCGCGGTTTTCATCCCAATGCGCGATCAGCATCAGCATCGCTATGCGCAGGCTTTCAGGGATCATCTTCAGGTCGACCGGATCGGCACCGGTGCCAGGAAACCCAGCTACGAACTCGACCGTGACCGCATCATACATCTGGCGCGCGGCGGGCCATGCCTTGCCATAGGCAGGCGATATGAACGCCTCGAACCGATCAGCGCGCCATTGATAATCACCGGCGCTGAGCGTCTGAGCCGTGCCGGTGGCGTCCATGTACTTGATGGCTTCGATCGACAGGACCGGGCCCATTGGTATCCGGATTTCTGCAGGGAAGCACTCGAGTTTGAGGCGCCAGCCAGCTGACATGATTGCAATACCGGCACCGTCCGGTCCTTCGACCATTTCCCGAGCAGCTTTGATGCACCGCTCGAGGAATGGCTTGTCGTCGTCATTGCCCTGGTCGATCCGAAGCTGCTCTTTGACTTCGGCCAAGGTCAGCGCCTCGGCCGCGGGCTGAGCAATGCGCTCGATCCGGTTCCACATGGCTATGCCGTCGGGGCGGCAAGCTCGGGCATGTCTGCCGTGCCCACCTCGGTCGATGGTTCCGGCGCCGGCTCTGCCTTTTGGTCACGCGGACCCTTAGGCGCCTTTTCCGGAGCAACCTTCACTGCCTTCTCCGGAGCCGCTTCATCGCGCACAAGCGACGCTCGCTTTGCACTAAACAGCACCGTAGCTTCCTCGACCGGAACCATGCGGATATCGCCGCTCAGGTGCAGTTTCACTTTCACGAATTTGGTATCGGTCATTGTATTCTCCTTTGGTTCATAGAGCGGGCGGACCGGAGCCGCCCGCCTTGATGAGCCAAAATCAGGCCTGCTTGAGGTGCTTGATTGCCCGGCTGTCCAGCAGTTCGCCGTCGAGGCGCATGAAGGCGATAAAGCCGACCTGGAGCGCGTCCATGTAGCGTTCGCGCAGAGCGATCATCTGCATGTCGCCGACACGACGGACGATGTACTTGCTGTGATCACCAAAGATCACAGTCTTGTTGCCGGTGGCGAGCGACGCCATGGCCTGGTTGACCTTGTAGGGTTTGCCCAGGATCAAATCCGGCGCGCCCTTGGTCACGTCGCCCATCGCCCAGAGATAGTTGCCCTGGCCATCCTTCAGCTTGCGGATGGAGGCGAGCGTGGTGTCATTGAACTGCCAGTAGCATTTCGGCGATGACCGATAGGCAGGGTCAACCGAATGCTGCAAGTCGATCAGCTCGTCACCGGTGATCGCAGCCACCGCCGCAGCGGTCTTGCCCAGCGACGAGGCCGCAACCACGCCGAATGGCTTGTTGGTTCCGTCGCCGACGGTCAGAACGTCATTGCCGGTACGCCCAAGCCGCTCGCCRAACAAATCGGTCAGCAGTCCTTCCATGGAGAAGAAGCTGTCCTGCAAGAGCTCGAGTGACACCTTCACGACCTTCGAGTCATAGAGGTAGGCGTTGAGCGTCTTCTGACCCAATGTGACATCGCCGCTGCCATCGTCGGTCACAGCGCCGTTCTCGGTATGCTGCTCGCCGCGCTGGGCGGTGTCATCGTTGGTCGGCCACGGGATAGGATTACCGCTGGCGGTCGGATACTGGCGCGCGACATTTTCGTCGAGCATCGGCCCCCAAGCAGCAAGAGCCTTGTCGATCTCGGCAGAGAACCCCTGCGGAATGGCATAGCCGCCCGCGGTGCCTGGCGCCGTAGCCTGGGCGCGAAGCTCGACTTCCTTGTCGCGCGAGCGACCGGACACCAGGACGCTACGCTCCTCGGGAGCCAGTTCGGCGACTCCGAAGCGCATCGCTTTGGTGAACACGTCCTTGTACTCAATCACGCCGTCGCCATCACCGTTGCGCACTTCACCGTCGCCGCCTTTTGGCCGACGCGGGTCACCGGCGTTGGTACGCTTTTCGGCATCTTCGAGCTTCTGGAGGCGTTCCATGCGCGTGCCGATCTGGTCGTGTTCGGCCATCATGCGGTCGAATTCGCCTTCGATCTCGGCAGCGCGTTCCGCCGGCGTTTCGGTCTTGATCTCGTCGAACTTTGCGCGAGCGTTGGTCGCAATACGAGCCTGCTGCTCACGCAGCTCTTTAAGCTGAGTGCTCATTCTGTTTCTCCGGATTGTCGTGATGGTGAATAGGCAGCAGCAGGGGCTACTTGCCGTTCTCTCGCTCTCTGAGGGCGAGGTGCATTCGCATGCGCCGACGTGCTGCCGCCGCATGGAAATTCTGGGTCTTACGAAGCTGTTCTCGGTGCTTTTCCAACGACCGGAGGCCGATCTCGGTACCGTCGTAGGCGGGATCAACGACGATAGAGACGTCGAAGAGATCCACCTCGTAGACATGGCGAATGGGAATGTCCCCGGTTTCGTCCCATGCCTGTCGGGTTGCCCGGAACGCAAACGACATCTTGTCGAGGTCGCCGCGCTTCATCTTGGGCACGATCCGGGCAACGTCGGGATCGGTTGCATCCAGTGAACTGTCGACCTTGAGGCCGTGGCCGTCCTCGGCAAGCGTTAAAGTGCCCGACCGAGTCCGCGCCAGCGGCAGTCCAGTATGATTGATCAGAAACGACACGTCGTCCCGCCCGATTGCCGCGCGGAAAGCGCCTGGGTGGATGATCTCCTTGAACAGGCTGCCTATGATGGCCGGCTGATTGAACACAGCTGCATAGCCAGAGACGTTCACCGCACCGTCATCGGCCCGAAACTCGGCGGGTAGACCGCCGCGGATTTCACGCTGCATCGTCGTTCTTCCCTTCGTTCTCGTCCAATGGCGGGCCGCCGTTGTCACCAATTCCGCGAACCGGCACCTGCCCAAGTTTGTCAATCGGCAGCATTGCGCCCTGCATGTGAAGTTTGGCGGCAGCACCTCCATGTGCTGGCCGGTTTTCCATCTCGCGCGCCTCATCTGGGGACATCTGGCCAGTGGTGATCGCGCGGGCATAACCTTCCATGCGGGTCTTGAAATCACCGCGCAGGAGACCGTCGACATTCATCTCGACGTACTGTCGGTTGTTGCCTCGGCCGAAGAGCTTCAGGTTCAGCTCCTGTTCGAATTGCTCAATCCAGCGTCGCAAGGTGTGCTTCGTCAGCATCAAGTCTTGCTGTTCGGTGTTGGTGAATGTGCCGTGGGTGAGATCCTGCAAGAAGACAGGAGGCAGGGAATAAATGCGGGCAATCTGCTCGATGACGAAGCGCTGGAGGGCGACGAGCTGGCTCTTCTCGGGGTCCACGCCGATCGGCGTAAGCGTGTGGCCAGTCGGCACCGAGAGCGCCAGTTTCTTCTTGCTTGCCGCCTCACGGACGGCCAATTCCATGTCGGCGCTGGACCGCTCAAGAGCGCCGGGCGAGTTGAAGGGCCCAGTGAGCACGAACGGCGGTACGCCTCCATTCTGGAAGAACTTCGAGCCGTAGTCTGTGGCCGCTATCGCCAGGCCGATGGCATCCTTGTTCGACAGGATCGGTGAACGATGCCCCAACATGTCAGCCTTGAGCATGAATGCGAGGTCGATGATTTCGGCCGCCTCATATCGGTGCGTCTTGCGGCCGTCCCGATGCTCGTAGAACTTTCGCCCTTCCTGTCTTTTGACCGTGGTCTTGCCTGGCTCCAATGGCCAAAGGTTCGTCACCTTGTTGAGTGCGTTGCGCTCGATGAACGTGTACGTCCTACCGCCGGTGAACACCTGATCGAACACGTGTTTCCGCCAGTCGAACGACGACAGTTCGTCATTCACCGCGTCGTGCAAGATGGTGGCAAGACCGCCCTTGACCTTCTCGCGCCCCTTTTCCATCCGGCGAAATAGATGCAATGGCAGACCGGCCAGAGTGCCTGACAGGAAATTCACCGCTGCCCAGACCGCCGGCACACCAAGCGCCCTCTCGAGTGTCACGGTGATGCCTGTAGTGGAGACACCCTGCAGTCCCAGGAACTCGACGATGCTCGCAGACGAGATCGGAACCCTTGGGTCTTCGATCGATGCGCGCTTTTCGAGCGCGGCTGAGACGGCTGCTTCGATTTGGCGTTGATTTGGTCCGAAGATACCCATTAGGCCGCCTGATATTTAAAGTTGGGATCATCCCAGGGTGACGTCGCAGGTGCCCCGCCGAGCTCATTGTCAGCGGCACCGGCGGCCATCGCCGTTGTGACCAGACCGTCGATGCGACCGC
Source organism: Aminobacter sp. P4_H6_2 (assembly GCF_056400805.1). NCBI lineage: Bacteria > Pseudomonadati > Pseudomonadota > Alphaproteobacteria > Hyphomicrobiales > Phyllobacteriaceae > Aminobacter > Aminobacter sp. P4_H6_2. The sequence continues at coordinate 1,580 of NZ_JBFUKO010000136.1, read as the reverse complement.
GAGATCGCTTCTTGTCGAACGCCCGGTTGCCCTGGCCGTCACTGTCGAGGAATGCGTTACCGGCGCACATGTAGGTCACCGGCGAATTGTCGATGGTGATCGTTCGGGCAAGGATGCGGTCTTCCAATTTTTCTACCGAGCGCGGCATGCAAAGAGCGCGGTCTTCGAAGACGATGCGCTTGCCTTGGCCATGGGCGATAAGCTTCAGGCCCCGACCCTCGGGCTCATCCGGGCCTTTGAAACGCCACACCGGAAACCCGATGTCCTCGCACGCCGCAATGAAATCAGCCATGCCGGCCGGATCAAATGCCAGAAACTGCACGTCGTGTTCAGCGACGAGCTCTTTCACCCTGGCTGCAACAAAGGTCTTGTCGATCACGGCCCCAGGCACCGCAGTGAAATCTATTGCCGGATCCGCGTCCCACTCAACGTATTTAGCGTTGTCGGCGAGCGCGCGCTCTTTCAGCCCGCTTTGTGTCGTCCAGTACCAGGTCTTTGCGTAGAGATGCCCGTCATCTCCAATCCAGATCGCAGTCAGCGCGGTCAGATCATTCTTGTCGGACAGATCGAGCGACAGCCAACACTTGCGACCCTTCTGCTGCTTTACGTCGACAGCCGCTTGCACTGCCGCCCAAGCTTCTTCGGCAATCCAGAAATCCGCCGACCCGATCGGAATGCCGAAGTACAACCGCTTGACCGAAAACGCCGTCGACAGCAGCACGCGCGCCGTATTGACCTCACCGCGGATATTCTCAATCGGAAACGTAGTGCCAAGCGCCGGCAGTGCCTTTGGCCAGCAATCCTCGTTGTCGAACACCTTCTCACGATCGGCCTTGTCGACACGAGCAATGAAGGCGAAAGCCTCATCGTCGAGAACTTCGCCGGTGGTGACCTTCTGATAGAACTCCGAGTAGTCGGTGCCGACGATCTGTGTCGAAGCCGGTGTGTTCGTGCCGAGCAACATCAGGGCATCGCCGGGCATCTTTGCGATGGCACGTTTCCACGTTTCGATCGAGGTATTCGACTTGAACTCGTGGATCTCGTCGGCCGCCACCAGCGTCGGGCGCGGGCCGGAGATGGCCTCGCCATTCGCGAGCGACTGAAACTTGCTTCCCGAGTCCGGAAACTCGATTTTCCAAGCGTTGTCGCCTTCGCCGCGGATAAGGACTTCGCAGCGTGAAACGAGCGAGTCGTCTTCGTCTTCCTCGCCGCCGGGGATATTGGCGCGGCACATGGCAACTGCGTCTTTAAACAGAACGTTCGCCGTCGCGCGATCCTGACCGATGGAATAAACCTCGGCACGCTTCACGCCGTAGAAGCCCCCCATGTACAGCCCGGTGGCCGCCATCCATGGGCTTTTGRCCTGTCCCTTCCCAGTCTCGACCCAAGCAGATCGAAAGCGCATGCGGCCGCTCGCCATGCGCCAGCCGAACAGCGACCCACTGCAGAAGACTTGCCAGGGCAGCAGATGGAACGGCCGACCTTCATGCGCGCCGGCTGTGATGCTCAATACAGCAGGCGAAAACCCAATCGCACGCGCCGCAGCATCAGGGCGCCAATGGAGCCCGCGTGCCGTGCCG
>NZ_JBFUKO010000135.1:0-10355 GCF_056400805.1 Aminobacter sp. P4_H6_2 | reverse complement strand
CCTCATCATTGAGCAGGCCACCGGCGCGCAGCAGCGAGGCAAAACGCCCGTTGCGAGCAGAAAGCTCGGCAAAGCCGCCCATCTCAACGACATGGCCGCGATCCATGAACACGACAAGATCCGCGTCGCGGACAGTGCTCAGGCGATGCGCGATGATGAAGGTCGTGCGACCGTCGCGCAGCATGTCGATAGCGTCCTTGACCCTGTTCTCGGTCTCGACGTCGAGCGCGCTSGTSGCTTCGTCGAGMACCAGGATCGGCGCGCTCTTGAGGATGGCGCGGGCAATCGCGATACGCTGGCGTTCGCCACCGGACAGCTGTCCGCCGCGCTCGCCGACATTGGTGTCGTAGCCTTCGCTCTTCGACAAGATGAAGTCCTGCGCCGCCGCCGCACTTGCAGCGGCATGCACTTCCTCATAGCTCGCGCCGGCGCGGCCGACACGGATGTTGGCCTCGATCGAGCGGTTAAGCATGCCGGCGTCCTGGAACACGGTGGCGATCGAATGGCGCAACGACTTTTTGGTCACCGTGCGCGTATCGATACCATCGATGAGAATGCGGCCCTGGTGCGGCGTGTGGACCCGCTGCAACAGGTTGATCAGCGTCGTCTTGCCCGCACCCGTCGGGCCAACGATGGCGACCGTCTGGCCGGCGCTGACTTCGAAAGAAACGTCAGTGACGCCCTGTCCCGAATTCGGGAACTCGAAGCTGACATTCTCGAAGCGGACGTGACCGGTGACATTTTCCAGCTCGCGCAGACCTTCCGGTTCGCGATCATCGCCCGCGGAGTCCTCGAGGCGATAGAACTCTTCCAGCTTCGAACGAGCGTCGAAGATCTGGTTGGCGAAGTTGGAAACCTGGTCGAGCCGGCTGATCAGCAAAGCGGCGAAGCCGGTGAAGGCAACGATGTCGCCAATGCGCAACTGGCCCTTGCTGACGAGATACGCACCGATCAGCAGCACCACCATCATCGAGATGGTCGAGGCCAGCCGGTGCATGGCCGAAGCCAAAGCCCACCAGTCGAGAACCGGGTTCTGCGTCGCGATCAGCGCTTTCACATAGCCGCGAAGGGCTTCGGTTTCCTGGCCGACACGGTTGTAGCTCTGTAGCACCGCGACGTTGCTGACCGAATCCGAGACGTGGGAAAAGACCTTGTGGTAGTGGCGCTCGACCGAGGCCTGACCTTCCTTGGTCTTGCGCATGACGAGCCGGCCGATGGCGATATAAAGCGCGCCCAGCACCATCAGCACCAGCGACATGCGGGCGTCGAGCGAAAACGCAGTCGGGACAAGCAGCACCAGCGCCACCGCCGTCGACAGATGCGTGCGCATGAATTCGAGCCACAGGCTGAACAGTGCTTCGATCGCACGCAGCAAGGTGTGCAGCGAATGCGACGTGCCACTTTGCTGATGCCAGGCTAGCGGCATGGTGATGACGCGTTCGAACGACTGGCAAAGCACCTCGCCGCGCCGCGCATGAGCGAGGCGGTCGGCGCCGCGCGCCACCAGCACGAAGGCTATGATATTGAACGCGCCGAAGCTCGCCCATAGCGCCATGGTCGGCACGACTTCCGTCTTCCCGGCGATGGCATCGATGATACGCCCGAACAGGATAGGCTCAGCAATAGTGACGATTGCCAACACAATGTTGGCAGCGCAAATCAACCCGACCTTCTTGCCGTCTGCGGCAAGATAACGAAGGGCTCTCCAATAGACTTCAAGCAACGACACTTTGGTACCCCTTGAGTCCCGTTCGTCCCTTTATTGTGCACTGCACCATGGCCGACAGATAGCGACCTCAGGTCCGCAAGACAATGCGCAGATAGCCGTTGGGTTCAAAAAAATCGACCAACACATTTCAACGGCCCGTAATCTGGTGTGATCCGATAAGGAATTGAGAACTAACGAAAAAAGGCATCGTTGCGGCGAAATGATGACGAAGATCGCGGACTAGCGCATTGACGCGAAAAAAGGCAAGCCCGATTTGCTGCTTGAATGAAAAAGAGCGCCGCCCGTCGTGTTGACGCGCGGCGCTCCAATCATCCTTGTCGCATGGCTGGCTAAGCCGGAATGCGGATTATTACTTCGAACTCGCCGCTATCGCGCATGGCAAAGGACGCGTCCTTGCCCTTCACGCCATCGACCTCGGCTTTCACAGCTTTAGCGGCTTTGTCCCTCACCACCCGCAACCTGTAGACGGCGCCGCCCAAACGAAGCGTGGCCGAATAGCCTTCCCAATGCTTGGGAATAGCCGGCGCGATGACCAGCCGGTTGCCGCGCTGGGTGATGCCGAGGATGCTTTCGACGGCGGCGCGATAGAGCCAGCCGGCCGAACCGGTGTACCAGGTCCAGCCGCCGCGCCCTGCCTTGGAGGCATCGGCATAGACATCTGCCGCCACGACATAGGGCTCGACCCGATAGGTCTCGGCCGCCTTCTCGTCGAGCGCATGGTTGACCGGGTTSAGCATSCAGAAGCAGCGGTAGGCCTCGTCGACCTGCCCCATTTCCGCCAAGGCAATGACAAACCAGGTCGCCGCATGGGTGTACTGGCCGCCATTTTCGCGCACACCAGGTGGATAGGCCTTGATGTAACCCGGATCTTTTTCGGTCTCCGAAAAAGGCGGCGTGAACAGCTTGATGAGCTGAAGCTCGTCGTCGACCAGCATTTTTGTCGCCTGCGCCATGGCGGTCTGCGAGCGGGCTGGGTCGCCCTCGCCCGAAATCACGCTCCACGACTGCGCGATCGAGTCGATCTTGCATTCGTCGGAGTTGCGCGAACCAAGCGGCGTGCCGTCATCGAAGCTGCCGCGACGGTACCACTCGCCATCCCAAGCAGCATTCTCCAGCGCCCGCTTCAAGGCATTGGCGTGCTTGTCCCAGGCGTTTGCACGTTTGGAATCGCCCTCGGCCTTGGCCAAGGGGGCGAATTCGCCCAGGGTTCTCAGCAGGAACCAGCCAAGCCAGACGCTGTCGCCCTTGCCCTCTTCGCCGACACGATTCATGCCGTCGTTCCAATCGCCGCCAAGGATCAGCGGCAGGCCGTTTTTGGCCGTCCGCTTGATCGCAAGGTCGAGCGCACGCGCGCAATGCTCGTAGAGCGAGGCCTTCTTCTTCGAAGCTTCTGGCGTGAAGAACGCATCGTGCTCGCCCGGATTGAGCGCCTGGCCTTCGATGAAAGGCAGTTGCTCATTGAGGATCGCTGTATCTCCGGTCACCGAAACGTAGCGCGCGGCAGCACTCGCCAGCCACACGACATCGTCGGAGATCATCGTACGAACGCCGGCGCCAGTGCGCGGCAGCCACCAATGTTGGACATCGCCTTCGGCGAACTGCCGGCCAGCCGCAGTCAGGATCTGCTCACGAGCGAGGCCCGCGTCATGCATCAGCAGCGCAAGCGTGTCCTGCAACTGGTCGCGGAAGCCGAACGCACCGCTTGCCTGATAGAAAGCCGAGCGTGCACGGATGCGGCAGGCAAGGCTCTGATAAGGCAGCCAGTTGTTGACCATCGCGTCGAGCGCCTTGTCGGGCGTCTCAACCTCGATCGTGCCCAGGAAAGAGCGCCAGTTGCGTTCGTTCTCAGCCAGCCTCTGATCGAAATCAACCTTGAGATGGCGGGTTACCAGCGCGCTCGCCTCTTCGTCCGAGCCGGCGTCTCCGAGCAACCAGAGCAGCGTGACCGAACCACCCGCGGGCACCTCGATATCTCTTGATATCGCAGCACATGGATCAACGCCCGCCTCGACACGGCCTGTCAGCTCGACGCCGAGCGTGACAGCGCGTGGCGCCTCGACGGTTCCGCCCGCCCCGATGAATTCATGGCGATCGGAAGTGACCGAACTGGCCTTGCCATCCATCGCCATGAAGGCGACACGCTCGCCGAAATCAAGCCCATAGGTATTGCGGGCCAGCAGCGCCCCGGTCGCCACGTCGAGGGACGAGACAATGTTGGGCGCGGTCTTGGCCCGGCTGTTGCCAAGCACCCACTCGACATAGGCATAGACCTTGAGTTTTGCCGGCACAGCGCCGGTATTCTCAATACGCAGGCGCGAGACGCGAACCGAGTCGTTCGGGTCGACAAGGTGGGTCAGTTCGGTCGCCAGCGTGCCACGCTTGGAGCTGAAGGTCGAGAAACCCTGGCCGTGGCGGGCCTCATAGGTTGCACCCGCGTCGCGAGCGACAGCTGCAATCGGCGAATATGTCCGCCCGCTGGCACGATCGAAGATGTAGATCGCCTCGCCCGGACGATTGGTCACCGGGTCATTGGACCATGGCGTCAGCTGGTAGTCGCGGCTGTTGCGGCTCCAGGTAAAGGCAGCCCCCTCGGCAGAACTGTGGAAGCCGAAGCCGGCATTGGCAATGACGTTGATCCAAGGCTGCGGCGTGGCGCGGGTCCCATTGAGGCGCACGACATAGTCGCGGCCGCCAGCGTCAAAGCCGCCGAAACCGTTCCAATATTCCAGCCCGTCGCCGACGCTCTTGCGGGCGCTGCGTGAAGGCGACGTTTGAAGCGCCGTCGTGTCAGGCCTGTCGGTAGCCTGGGCAGCCGTGAGCGCGTCACGCGCCTGAAGCGCTGCGGCCTCGGCCCGCTCTATCTGGTCGAAGATAGTGCCGTTGCGGGTGTGCAGGCACACACGGGCGACAGCCAGCAGCGTGCGGTAGGACGCCTCGTCCATCAGGTCGCGGCGCACAGCGAAAATGTGCTGGCGAGGTCCGAGTTCCTTGCCGCGCAGGCGGCTGTTCTCGCAAAGCGCCTCGATCGCCTGTTGCAGGTCCTGCACGTAGGAAGACGCCTGCTCGTTGACGATGACGAGGTCGGCGACAAGGCCGCGTGCCCGCATGTATTCCTGGAACCGGAGCACCTGGGCGATAATCTCGATGTCGGCGATATCGCCGATCCTGACCGCAAGGATGGGGAAATCGCCAGAGATCGCCATCGGCCACAGTGCCGACTGCCGGCCAAGACCGGAAGCGATGGCATCCGCCGACAGACGCAGGAACGGATCGGGATAGATCAGGTAGCGTGCCAGTTTCTGCACATTGGCAGCGTCCGTGAGGTTTAGGCCGAGATGCCTGGTCTGTACCTGCGAGCGCGTCCAAGACAGCATCGCCTGGCGCGGGAAGCCCTCGGGGTGGTCAAGCCGGGCGACCGTCTCTTCGACTTCCTCGCGAGTCGATCCGACGATCGTCCAGAAGGTCAGCGACACTTTCTTGTTGGCCGGCACGCGGACACGCCGGCGAAGGGCCGCCACAGGATCGAGCGTGAAGCCGGCGCTGCCCGAAAGCTTGGCGCCGGGATCGAAAGCTGCCGAATCGGCAATGGTACGGCCGCGGCCAATGAAGGCACGGCGGTCGGTTTCGGCTTCGGTGTCACGCACGAAACCCGACTGGTCGGTGACGAAATGTGCTGCCACCACCGACGGCTCGTTGGCTGACCGCGTGCGGCGGGTCGCCAGGATGGCGCTGCCGTTGTGGGTGATTTCGGTCTCGACGAACATCTTCGAGAACGCCGGATGCGCGTTGTCGTTGGCTTCGGGTGCGAGAACCAGCTCGGCGAAGGAGGTCACCTCGATGTGACGGTCAACGGCTGCGTCGTTCCAGATGGTGACCTTGCGGGCTTCGCCGTTGCCTTCGGAGACGACGATGCATTCGACCTCGCTGCGCAGCGTGCCCACGGTCTTGATGAAGCTTGCCTTGTCGTCGGAGAAGACCGTCTGGGTCTGCTCGCCGGTGGCGCGCTTTGGTTCGGCCGTCGTGGACCACCAGTCACCAGTGTCAATATCGCGCAGGAACAGGTAGGTACCCAGCCGATCCTCGGTTGGATCAGATTGCCAGCGCGTGATCGCCATGTCGTTCCAGCGGCTGTAACCGGAGCCGGTGGCGGTCACCATTACGGAGTAGCGGCCGTTCGACATCAGATTGGTCGAGCGCAGCGCGCGCATCGGGTTGAGCACAATGCGCGTATCGGCACTGTGATCGGTCGTCTCGTCCTTGGTATGCTCGGCCACTTCGGTGCGGACGGTGGCGACGGGAATGTCGCGCGGTGCCTTTTCCTGCAACAGAAGTTCGGCCGCCTCGATCACAGGATCGCTGTGGAAGCGGTCGCGCATGCGCCCTTCGAAGATGGCGTTGGCGATCGACACGATCGACATACCCTGATGGTGAGCCATGTAATTGTAGACGACCGCATGGTCGGTGCCTTCCGGCACGCGCTGCGGCGTGTAGTCGACGGCATCGTAGTAGCCGTAGCGGCCTAGAGCGCCGAGCTTGCGCAACCGCCTGAGGTTGGCGGTCGCCTCGCTAGGCATGAACTGGGCTGCCAGCACCGTCGCATAAGGCGYGATGACCGTGTTCTGACCAAGACCACGCTTGAGGCCAAGCCCTGGCACGCCGAAGTTGGTGTACTGATACGTCAGTTCGCGGTCGCGGCCATTATAGGCGGCTTCGGAAATGCCCCACGGAACACCCTTCGAACGACCGTATTGGATCTGCCGGCGGATGATGAGCTTGTTGGTCTGGTTGAGGATGCCGCCTTGCGGCTCTTTCATCACCAGCGGCGGCATCAGATACTCGAACATCGAGCCCGACCACGACATCAAGGCACCCTGGAAGCCGATCTCGACGATCGGCCGGCCAAGCCGGAACCAATGATCGGTCGGGATGTCACCCTTGGCGATGCCAAACAGGCTGGTCAGCCGCGCCTCGGAGGCAAGCAGGTCGTAGCAGCTTTCATCGAGCTGATGCTCCTCGACGCGGTAGCCGATGGACAGGAGCTTGCGCTCGTTGCGCATCAGGAACGAGAAGTTCATCTCGAAGGCGAACTTGCGGGTTCGCTCGCGCAACTCCATCAGCTTGGTCCGCAAGGCGGTGACGGTCTGGTCGTCGCTGTGGGCGTCGTGCACATGCGCCTCACAGGTGACTTCGAGCGTCCTTGCCCAGTCGGCCAGGGCTTCGCTCTTTGTCGAGGTAGCCTCGGCGTGGATGGCGCCTGCGAGCTTGCGGATTTCACCCGACAGCACAGCGAGATTGATGGTGCGGATCGACGCCATTTCAGGCTGCGACTTGATGGTTTCCACGGCCCGGCGCATGCCGTCGATGCGGTCAATGAGCCTCTGGCGCAACGGCCTCAGCTGCCTGCGATCGTCAGGCAGTTCGGCGACGCTCTCCTCGATGATCGAAACGATGTCGAGAATGCCATCGAAGTCGCCCTGCAGATGGACCGACGGAGCCTCCGCCCATTCCGCACAGGCAGCAGCAACCGCCACAAGATGGCCGGCGAGATTGCCGCTGTCGACGCTCGAAACATAGAGCGGGTAAAGCGGCCTCAGGGTCGTTGTGTCATACCAATTGTAGAGGTGGCCCCGGTAACGCTCCATCTTTTCGATGGTCGAAACCGTGGCGTCGATGCGGGCAACGGCATCGGCCAGGCTGATCCAGCCGAAGTCGCGAGCTGAGACGACCGACAACAGGTAGACGCCGATATTGGTCGGCGAGGTGCGGGTGGCAATGACGCCTGTGGGGTTTTCCTGGAAATTGTCCGGCGGCAGATGGTTCTGCTCAGGCGTCACGAAGGTTTCGAAATAGTGCCAGGTGCGGCGCGCCACTGTGCGCAGCGTATGCACATCCCATGGCGCTACATGCAGCCGGTCTTCTGTTTCAGCCGAGCGGCTGATCAGACAGGCAAAAGCCGGCGACCCAGCCCAGAAAATGGCAAAGGCGAAGGCGACGAAGGCACCGGTCGAATCCGTCATGACCGGCAACACCAGGCCGATCAGGGCGATGATCACGGCGCCATACATCATGCGGTAATAGGCGGAGAGATCGTTGTCGCCCGACTTGTGGGCCTGCGATGCGGTGCGCCACTCCAAAAGGTTCTTGCGGCTGACGAACAGGCGGTAGAGCGTGCGGATGATGGCGTCGCCCATCATCCAGGCGAGATGCGCCATCAACACGATCTTCAACGCCACCATCGCCGTGCCGAAAGCCAGGTCGCGGCCGAGCGCGCTGAAATGACCGCGCGGGGTAGCATCTCGGTTCTTGGGCAGGATGGCATCGATGATGTCGAAGGTCGGCGCCATGAACAAAGTGAGGATCAACAGCGCCTGCCACTGCGCGGCCTGGGTGAACGGCAACAGCGTCCAGCCGGCAATCGCCGCCATGACCCAGAAGATCGGGGTCAGCGAACGGCGGAGGTTGTCGACCATCTTCCAGCGCGACAGTGCCGGCACACCCGACTTCGGATCGAAAATGAAGCCGAGCAGCTGCCAGTCGCCACGCGCCCAGCGGTGCTGGCGCGAGGCATCGACCGAATAGCGGGTCGGATAATCCTCGACCACCTCGACATCGGTCACCAGCGCCGAGCGCGCGAGTGCGCCTTCGAGCAGATCGTGGGAAAGCACGGTGTTTTCGGCGATGCGCCCCTTGAGGGCCGCTTCCATCGCATCGACATGGTACAGGCCCTTGCCGGTGAAGGTGCCTTCGCCGAAGACGTCCTGATAGAGGTCGGAAACGGCAAACACATAAGGATCAAGGCCACGGTGGGCCGAAAACACCCGCTGGAAAAACGAGGCTTCGTCGCCTGTTGTCAGCGACGGTGTCACGCGCGGCTGCAGGATCGCATAGCCTGCCGTCACCAGACGCTTTTCGGCGTCGAATTCCGGGCGGTTGAGCGGATGGCACATCTTGCCGGCCAGCTTGGTCACCACGCCGCGCGTCATGCGCGTGTCGGCGTCGAGCGTCATGACATGGACGACGTTGTCGGGCAGCGGCGTGTCGGTCGGCATGAAGGTCGTGTCGCCGTCGCCGCGCAGCAGCAGATTCAGCTCGTGCAGCTTGCCACGCTTGCGTTCCCAGCCCATCCAGCAGCCCTGCGCCGGGTTGTAGAGCCGGCGGCGGTGCAGCAAGTAGAAGCGCGGCGCGCCTTCGCTTGGATAGCGCTGGTTCAGCTTGGCGATTTCACGACGGGCGTAATCATATATCTCACGGTCGCCGGTCGAAATCTCGGCCTGGCTGTCGGGCCAGTCCGACAGCACCGCAAAGTGAATTTCGCCCGACATATTGGCGAGATAATGCACCTCGATGTTACGGATGTTCTCTTCGACATCGTCGCGCGATCCGATCAGCGACGGCACCACGACAAGCGTGCGGGCTTCCGCCGGCACGCCGTCCTTGAATTCGTAGCCGATAAGGCGGGTCGGCTCGAGGAACTTGAGCACGATTGTGTTGAAGAAGGCGAGCGCACCTTCGCTTGCCGGCACTGCAAACAGCGTCAACATGAGAACGATCGCAGCTGTCGTCATGCTCGGCAGGCCGAGCGCGGCAAGCGCATTACCCGCCAGGAAAAGCAACAGAACGGTCAGGGCAAAGACCGGGAGAGCTATGCCCACCCAGTTGGTCTTGCGAAACGCACGATTGACCAGGCGGCCGATGGTCGGGCGATAGCCGATCGCCTCCTCAAGCTCCTGGCGGCGCGGGCCGACAAGGAAGAAGCCGACATCGGAGCACTCTTTTTGCAAGCCGTCGCGATGCTCGGCCGGGGCAGGCCTTTCGGTGTGGGCGAAATCGGTCGCACGCTCGGCAACCTGAAATTCGGACAGATTGGAGTGACGGGCCAGTTCTTCGATCGCTGTGCGATACTGGTCGCGCGAAGCAAAATCGAGCGCGGCAAAGTTGGTGCGTTCGCGCAAGAGCATGTCGACACGGCTGACATCCTCGAACCAGACAGTCCAATCCTGGTCGTCGATGAGACGAAGGCCACGAATGATATTGCCGGTGGTAACGTTGCCGCTCGACAGCGTGTGGTGTTCGCCGATGATGATCTCTTCGGCGTCGCTGCCCGACTTCTCAAGCTCGTCTTCCAGCCAGATCAATGCCTTGCCGGCGTTTTGCGAGCCGTCGCGCAAACGATAGAGCAATTGCGTGGCAAAAGTCGTGTCACGGGCGTGCACGGCATAGGCCTTCAGCAAGGCAAGACCATCGTCCTGTTCCTGCACGCTCTGTAAGCGGTCGGCGACATCATTGGCGATGGCGCGCATCTCGCGCGCGCGGTTGACCCGCACGGCGATGCGCCGCAGGTTTTCCACCAAAACGAAACGCAAAAGTGACGGCAGCGCCCAAAGCTCGCCGATATGCAGCGGTTCGACCGACTGGTAGCCTTCGACCACCGCCTTGAACATCTGCGCCGACACGGTGCTGTCGGAATGGGCGACATAGACCCAGGCGATGGCGAGCGCGCGCGGCACCCGCTGTCCCTCGGTGAGTTCGATCGTCGGCAATTCGCGATAGAAGCGGCGCGGCAGGTCGCGCTTGACCTGATAGATAGTCTCTTCGACCAGATAATTGTTGTCGAGCAGCCATTGTG
>NZ_JBFUKO010000134.1:0-10386 GCF_056400805.1 Aminobacter sp. P4_H6_2 | reverse complement strand
TCAATGTCCTCAGCCGGCAGGCGATTGAGGGCAGCGGGGAAGAGGACTTTTTCTTCCATGCTGTTTGCAGCTTCGATGGCCGGCTTGAGCGTGGCAGCAATCTGCCTGCAGCGTTTCCTGTCGGGGTGAGGAAGAGAATCCGCGATCTCTTCGAGACTGTCGCAGATCTCCAGCGTTGCGCGATAGAGTCTGGTCAGCTCGACAAAACCAGCCGTGGGGGTAGGTTCGATCATCGCAGCTGGCTCTGGCACTTCTACTGGTTGAAGAAAAGAACAACAGCGATGGCGACTGACGCCAGTACGGCTGATGCCGCCCCGGCGCGCTGGAGAACGCCCATCCTGTAGAGAAGCAGCGCGAAGCCGACGATGATGGGCGTGGCGACGGAAAGTCCGAACTGGGCATTGGTCATGGCGCGGGTTCCCGAAAGCTGGTGCTGTTGACGGCGCGATCCTGCAGATTTTCGTGTACGCCACCTTGCGCAATCGCAAAGAAGCAGGCCGGGCGCATGAATATGAAGCCGCATGGATGTGGCCGTATCAACGACGCGGGCCGGAGACGATCCGGATGCCGGCGACTTTTTGCTCTGGATACTGGTGTGGAGCGAGCTTGCCGCGTTCGGCATTCTGCTCGTCGCATTCATGGTGGCCGGTGTGGTGCAGGCGGATCAGTTCGCCTCGGCGCGCCTGCATCTGAACGCGCCGCTCGCGGCGTTGAATACGGCTGTTCTTCTCACTAGCGGCTGGTTGGCAGCGCGCGCGGCTCGGCCTGACGCGACGCGCCGACAGGCGAGGGCCGCACTCATTGGGGCGGCAGTTTTCGGCTTGCTGTTTGTTGCCATCAAGCTGTTCGAATACAGCGCCGAGATCGGCCATGCCGGAGATCAAGCCTATGGCGTGTTCTTCGAGCTCTACTTCATCCTCACCGGCTTCCACCTGATGCACGTTGTCTTTGGTGCATTGCTGCTGCTGCTCGTCAGCTGGAGGATGGAGCGCTCCAACGTCGTGCTCATCACCACGCTGTGGCATGTCTTCGATCTGATCTGGATCGTCATGTTCCCACTGGTCTACCTGGCGTGAATCGCATGACAGACAGCCCCGAACATCGGCTTTCCAGATCCTTGCTCATCCTCCTCGCTCTCACCGGCATGAGCGTTCTGATCGTGAGATTCGCAGGGGCGACGACGGCAATCACGTTTGTTCTCGGCCTTGCCATGGTCAAGGCCCGCTTCGTCGTGATGGATTTCATGGGTTTGCGCGGACGCAGCCAAACCGTGATGCGGCGCGCGCTGCTTGCCTGGTGCCTGGTCCTTATGTCTGGAGCCGCGGCAAAGACCATCGCCGTCGCATTGGCTGCCGGCTGAGCCCCAGGCGCGTTTGTTTGCCAAAACGCAAAGAACGCCTTTCCCAAACTCATAGAAGGTTCCGATCCGGGTCAGCCGGAGACCGCCGGGAACTGCCCGTCGGGAGGGAAAACGAATGGGCCGATCCGCTTGCGCGATCGCAGTCTGGAAAGGATCACGTGATGGCAGAACGCCTCACAAAAACGGGGGCTCGAAACGTCTTTTACGGCGGTTCGATCTTCTTCTTTGCAATCTTCGTCGGGCTGACGGCCCACAGCCATTATTATATTCGCACCACCTCCACTGACGAGAAGACGCTGACGGACTCAGTCGCGCGCGGCAAGCATGTCTGGGAGAAGAATTCCTGCGTCAACTGCCACACGATCCTGGGCGAGGGCGCCTATTTCGCGCCTGAACTCGGCAACGTTTGGAAGCGCTATGGCGGCGAAAGCGACCCAGAAGGCGCACGCGAAACGCTCAAGGCGTGGATGGCAGCACAGCCCTCGGGAATCGAGGGCCGCCGCCAGATGCCGCAGTTCCATCTCACCGAGGGGGAGTTGAACGATCTCGCAGACTTCCTCGAATGGACGAGCCGCATCGACACCCAGAAGTGGCCGCCGAACGAGGCAGGCTGAGGCGCCAAGGAGACAGACATGAAATACCAATCCCAAAAGGTCGCAATGACCTACTTCTACGGCGCGCTTGTCCTGTTCCTGGCGCAGGTCGCCTTCGGCGTGGTCGCCGGCATGATCTACGTGCTTCCCAACACGCTTTCCGAACTGCTGCCGTTCAACATCGTCCGGATGATCCACACCAATGCGCTGATCGTCTGGTTGCTCATGGGCTTCATGGGAGCGACCTATTACCTGCTGCCCGAGGAGGCGGAGACCGAGCTGTACAGCCCGAAACTGGCGACCATCCAGTTCTGGATGTTCTTCGTCGCTGCCGGTATCGCCGTAGTCGGCTACCTGTTCCGCATCCATGAGGGCCGCGAGTTTCTCGAGCAGCCCTTCATCATCAAGGTCGGTATTGTAGTCGTGGTGCTGATGTTCCTGTTCAACATCACCATGACGTCGCTCAAGGGCCGCAAGACGACGATCACCAACATCCTGCTCTTCGGCCTATGGATGTTGGCGATCTTCTTCCTTTTCTCCTTCTACAACCCCTCCAACCTCGCACTCGACAAGCTGTACTGGTGGTATGTCATCCATCTCTGGGTCGAGGGCGTGTGGGAGCTGATCATGGCGTCGGTGCTGGCGTTCCTGATGATCAAGCTCAATGGCGTCGACCGCGAGGTCGTGGAGAAATGGCTCTACATCATCGTTGGCCTGGCGCTATTTTCCGRCATTCTCGGCACCGGACACCACTACTACTGGATCGGCGCGCCTGCCTATTGGCAGTGGATCGGTTCGCTGTTTTCGACGCTGGAAGTCGCCCCTTTCTTTGCGATGGTGCTGTTCACCTTCCACATGACCTGGAAGGCCGGACGCAACCATCCCAACAAGGCCGCGCTGCTGTGGTCCATCGGCTGCTCGGTGATGGCGTTCTTCGGCGGTGGCGTCTGGGGCTTCCTGCACACGCTGTCTTCGGTGAACTACTACACCCACGGCACGCAGTTGACCGCAGCCCACGGGCATCTCGCTTTCTTTGGTGCCTATGTGATGCTCAACCTCGCCATGATGGCCTATGCCATTCCCGAGATGCTCGGTCGCGCGCCCTATAAGCAGTGGCTGAACATGGTCAGCTTCTGGATGATGGTCACTGCCATGTCGGTGATGACGTTCGCGCTCACCTTCGCCGGTGTTGTCCAGGTGCATCTCCAGCGCGTTCTGGGCGAAAGCTTCATGGACGTGCAGGACCAACTGGCACTGTTTTACTGGATCCGTCTCGGTTCCGGCGTCGTCGTGGTCATCTCCGCGCTGATGTTCATGTGGGCCGTGCTCGTCCCAGGCCGCGAGCGCAGCGAGAAGCTGGCCCGCGTCGTCCAACCCGCCGAGTAACGCCAGCCGCATGGCCCCGGATCTGTCCGGGGCCATGCGTCCCGCACCTAAGCTTGCCTCCCATGGAGATCCCATATGACCATCGCCCTGCCCAACGTCCGCCCTGTTGCCGACAGCCCCGCCTATTACAGCCCCTCGGGCAATGAATGCAGCCTGTTCGAGCGCGCCTGGGCGCGCCGCCTGCCGCTGCTTCTCAAGGGGCCGACGGGATGCGGCAAGACCCGCTTCGTCAGCCATATGGCAGCCAAGCTCGGCCTGCCGCTTTCGACCGTGTCTTGCCATGACGACCTGGCGGCGGCCGATCTCACCGGGCGTTACCTCTTGATGGGCGGCGATACAGTCTGGGTCGACGGGCCACTCACCCGCTCCGTGCGCGAGGGCGGCATCTGCTATCTCGACGAGATCGTCGAGGCCCGTAAGGACGTTGCCGTCGTGTTGCATCCGCTGACCGACGACCGTCGCATCCTGCCACTGGAACGCACCGGCGAGCAGTTGCTGGCGCCGTCCGCCTTCATGCTCGTCGTGTCCTACAACCCTGGCTATCAGAACCTGCTGAAGAGCCTGAAGCCGAGCACGCGCCAGCGTTTCATCGCCATTGAATTCGACTTCCTGCCCAAGGCCGAGGAAATCGCCGTGGTCTCGGCCGAAAGCGGCCTGGCCGAAGGGCAAGTGGCGCCGCTGGTCGAACTCGCCCGACGCATTCGCGCGCTCAAGGGCCACGATCTCGAAGAGGGCGCGTCGACCCGGCTGCTCGTCTATTGCGCCAGCCTCATCGACGCCGGCGTGCCGGTGCGCGAAGCAGTCCTCGCCGCAATGATCGAACCGCTGACCGACGAGCCAGATGTCAAGGCGGCATTGCTCGAACTGTCCGATTCCCTGATCCGCTGAGGCGCGCCTGTCATGCTGGACTTCCTTGAACTGGAGGAGACGGTCGGGCGCGCCTGGCATCGTCTCATCGGCAATGTACAAACCTGGCCCCGCCACCCCGAACAGGCGGTGCGGCTCGCCGATGTGCAGCCGGTGCTGGCGGTTTGTTTTCGCGGATTTGGCGGCGAAGGCGCGGTGCAAATCGCCACCGCACGCGGAAAGGCCTCCGGCCACCGGCTTGGATGGCRCCAGCGCATGGGGCTCGGCGAAGAAAAGCTGGCCCATCCCGGGCGCGATATGTCGTCGCTGATACTGCCCGGGGTGATCGACCTTTTTCCCGACAGGGATCTCAACCGTGATCTCTACGTCTGGCTGGTCGCCTATATGGCGACGATGTCACTTGAGCCTGTGACGGACGCCGATCCGCTGCAACGTGATCTGGCCATGCTGGCGCGTGCCGAAGAGATGGTAGCCCGCGTGCTCAAAAGCTTTCCCGGGTTCGAACGGCGCTACCGACGTCTTGCGGCGGCGACGCTCGAAGCGCGCCAGCGTGGCCCTCTGCCATCGGTTGAACTTCAGGTCGAGGGCCGGATATCGAGCCTTTTGCGGAAGGGCGCGGAACAGCCCGACGATGCGCTGCCGGTCATCTTCCCCCATCGCGCACCGGCGGGATATTTGCCCATGCTGCCCGTTCCGCTCTGGCCCGATGCGTTGCTGCGCGTCGAGACGGCACCGCGCCGTGGCGAAGACGAGCCGATTGCCGGCGGCCGCGAGGCCGAGGGTGTTGAAACCGAGCGTCAGGTAGCCGTCCGGGAGAACCAAGATCCACGCAAGGACGAGCGGAGCCCCTTCATCCTCAATCGCTTCGAAAAGATCCTCGCCATGGCCGAGATGGTCAATGTCGACCGTCCATCCGACGACAGCGACGACCAGGACGCCAAGGCTGCGGAAGACCTCGACGACATGACTTTGGGAGAGCGCAAGGGCCGACCGGCTACGCGCTTTCGCTTCGACCTCGACCTGCCGCCCGAAGCACTGGACCGGACGCCGCTGACTGCGGAGCGGACCTATCCGGAGTGGGATTTCCGCTCGGGCACCTATCTTCCCAACCACTGCCGGGTGCTGGCCGCGCCGGCCTCGGCGCTCGGGGACGCTGGCGAGCCAGATATCGAGACCAGGCGCCTCATTCGCCGGGTACGCCGCCAGTTCGAGGTGCTGCGCCCGCGCAACGAGATCCTGCGGGCGCAGCTCGACGGCGCCGATCTCGATCTCGATGCTGTCGTGCGCGCCCGCACCGACCTGGCTGCGGGTGGGCAGGGCAGCGACCGCATCCATCTGATGAGCCGGCCGCAGGTGCACGACCTCGCCGTCACCATCCTTGTCGACGTGTCGTTGTCGACCGATGCCTGGTTCGACAATCGCCGGGTGCTGGATGTCGAGATGGAGGCTCTGCTGGTCCTGGCCAACGGGCTTTCCGCCTGCGGCGATAATCACTCGATCCWGACCTTCACGTCGAGGCGGCGCGACTGGGTGCGCATCGAGGAGGTCAAGGCTTTCGACGAACCGATGAGTTCGGTGGTGGAGTCTCGCATCGCCGCGTTGAAGCCGGGCTATTACACGCGGATCGGCGCGGCCATCAGGCATGCGGCCGCCGAACTCGGCAAGCAGCCCAATCGCAAGAAGCTGCTTCTGGTGCTGACTGACGGCAAGCCCAACGACATCGACCATTATGAGGGACGGTTCGCGCTTGAAGACAGTCGCCGTGCCGTGATCGAGGCGCGCCGCATGGGGCTCGGCGTCTTCGGCGTGACGGTGGACCGCGAGGCAAAATCCTACGTTCCGGCGCTATTCGGCCAGAACGGCTATGCGCTGGTCGGCAACATCAACCGGCTGCCTGCAGCACTTCCCGCCATTTATCGCAGCCTTGCAGGATAGGGGGACAAGGTCGCGATAGCGAAAGGCCCGGCGCGCCAGAGCCGGGCCTTTTTGCTTTCGGTGTTTGCGCGGCTCACGCCGCCTTGCTGTGCGTGCGGTTTGATTGGTCGAGATAGGCGTCGAAGGCCGCCGCGACCGCCCTGATGACGAAACGATGGTCCTGGCCGACGCGGATCACACCGTCCTTCACATTGAACACGCCGTCCCCCTGGAGGGCCGCCAGTCTGTCGTTGCCAGCGAGCAGCTGAGCCGGATCAAAGCCATGGGCGCTGCAGATTGTCGGAAGATCGACAGCGAAATCGCACATCAGGCGCTCGATGATCTCGGCCCGCAGGCGATCCTCCGCCGTCAGGCGATAGCCCTTGGCGGTTGCAAGCTGCCCTGACGCGATATGCTGGGCATAGAGCCCAGGTGCCACCTCGTTTTGAACATAACCGTCGTTCATCCGGCCTATTGCCGATGCACCGAAACCGATCAGCGTTTCGCAATTGTCGGTGGTGTAGCCTTGGAAATTCCGCCTCAACTTGCCTGCGTCTTGCACCTGAACGAGATCGTCACCGGGCAGCGCGAAATGATCGAGGCCGATTTGCCTGTAGCCGGCTGCGACCAGCGTTTCACTGATCGCCTCAGCCTGCTCGTTGCGCGCCTGACCATCGGGCAGGGCGTTTTCGTCGATCATCCGCTGGTGTTTCTTGAACGAGGGGATATGCGCATATCCGAACACCGCAAAGCGGTCGGGCAGCATGGCGATCGCGGCATTTGCCGTGTCGATACAGGACTGCACCGTCTGGTGCGGCAGGCCGTAGATCAGGTCGAAATTGATGCCGGCAACGCCGGCGCGGCGAAGGCTGTCGGTCGCTTGCGCCGTCTGCTTCTCGCTCTGGATGCGATTGATCGCCTTTTGCACCACCGGATCGAAGCTCTGGACGCCGAGGCTGGCCCTGCTGACGCCTGCGGCACCTAGGGTCTGGGCCATCTCCGCTGTCAGCCCGCGCGGGTCGATCTCGACGGCGATGCCGGTCGTGTCGGAGAAGTCGTAGTGTTCGCGCAGCAGTGCTGTCAGCGCCAGGAATTCGGCCGGCGAGATGATGGTCGGGGTGCCGCCGCCGAAATGGACTTCGCCAACCTTCAGCCGGTGCGGAATGCGCTCGGCGACCATACGGATTTCGTCGCGCAGAACGCTGAGATAGTCGAGGATCGGCCGGTCCTGCCTTGTGATCGTGGTGTGGCAACCGCAGTACCAGCACATCGACCGGCAAAACGGGATGTGAAGGTAGAGCGAGACGGGATCACTCTTGGGCAGTTGCTGCAGCCAGTCGCCATAGGCTCCCGCGCCGATCGACCGCGCGAAACTCGGCGCGGTGGGATAGCTCGTATAGCGAGGCAGCCGGGCCTCGCCGTATTTCTGCAGGATGGATGCGGGCATGGCTCTTCCAGTTCTGTCGCAATGGTTTGCGCCGGTTCTAGTGCCATGCCCGGCCATGCTCTTTGCGAAATGCCAAGCTGCGTTCGATTCCCCGATTTGTTTGCGTTTCGACAACCTCGCCGGACGGCTGGGGCCTTAGGGTCCGCCGCGCGGGAGGATAGCGGCCGTTTCTCCCGGCATTCTTTTTTCACGGCCAGAGGACCACCAGGACATGGCAATAGCGGAAACGGCAACGATACCCCTCATCGACGTGCGGACGATCGCGCCAATTGAGCGTCATCCCCGAATATTCGCGACGGCCGAGGCGCTCGCTCCCGGCGACGCCTTCGTCGTCGTCAGCGACCACGATCCGCGTCCGCTGCACTACCAGTTGGAGATGTCGTTCCCCGGCCAGCTTTCATGGGATTATTTGGAGCAGGGCCCTGAAGTCTGGCGCGTCCAGGTCGGCCGCAAGGACGTCACCTGCTGCGGCTCCTGTGGCGGCGAGCATTGACCGCTTCGCCAGCCGGTCGCCTTCAACGCAAGGCGGCCGGCTGGCACCCAGCATAGCCACGGAAATATCCGTCGACCATTCTGCCCGGCAGTTCGAGGCAGGAAAGCAGGAAGCGGGTGCACTCGGCATCCTCCTTGCCATCGAGCAAGTCGCGATACATGTTCGCCACCATCACCATGTCGCAGCTCTGGGGGGATAGCCTCAAGCGTCGTATCTGTTGCGCAGCGAGTTCGGCGGGGCTGGGGCAGGCCGCTTGAACCTGATTGGACAGGGTCTGCACGCCATTGATCGCCAGGAAGGCCTGATCGTCGGTGGTATCCACCGCAAGGCCGTCCGGGTCCTTCTCGCAAGTGAACTGGCATGAATCCTTGTGCAGACCATGAAGCCGCGCATGGTAGCAGCGCCCTGATAGGGCGAGCGGCAGGCGACCAAACGCAAACATCTCGAACTCCGCCTCGGGGCAGGCGCGAGCGATGGCTCCCACATTCRCAAGCGACAGCTCCACCGGCGGACAAATCGTTTGCGCGCCTTGCGCGATGAGGAAGCGTGCCGTGCCTTCATTGTAGACGTTGATGAACGGGCCGGCGACGAAGGGCTGACCCCGCCGGCTCGGCATGGCGGTTATGTCGTTGATCTCGACCATGCGCGTGTCATGGCAGAGTTCGCGGACCACCTTGCATTCACGTACATTGGCAGGTGCGGCAAGCGTCGACAGCACCACCTCCTTGCCGCCTCGCTCAAGGCGCTCGATGACATCTGGCCAGACCGGGTCGGAGAACGGCAGGCGCTTGCCGCACACGACCTCACCGACATGGACGCGGTCTATCGGCGCCTCGTCGGCGATGCGCCGGTAGAAGTCGGCGAGCCGTTCGGCTGGCCAATGGAAGAATACGGGACCCAGGGTCAGCTTTGTCGGCCACATCGGTCTATCTCCATGTTTTCCGGTAGGCACCCGCAGTCTGCTTGCCGCCTTCCGACATGCCCGCGAGGATGCGGTCGATCTCGATTGCGTCTCCGCCGGCATCGATTGCATCGACCGCCCTGCGGAAGGCGCCGACAACTTCGGTGACATAGCCCTTGCCACGCTGGCGCCCTTCGATCTTGAGCGCGGTGACGCCGGCCGCCTTCAATCCCGCAAGCATGCTTCCGGCATTCAGGCTGACCGGGTCTTCGAACAGGTATGAGGTCTTGTCGCCAGCGTTGAACCGGCCCTTGCACAAGGTTGGGTATCCGGCAGGCGCGCCGGGCGCATAGCTATCGATGGTGAAGCCGGCGAGCTTGGCCGTCGTGCCCCGCGCATCCTCGTGGTAGCTCACCATTTCTGGTGGCGAGCAGACGCCGTTGAGGTTCGGCGATTTTCCGGTTGCGTAGGAAGAGAGATAACAGCGCCCCTCGACCATCACGCACAGGCCACCGAAGACGAAGGCTTCCGTCTCGACATCGATCTTTCGGTTGAGGGCTGTGATCTCTTGGATCGACAGCACGCGCGGCAGCACGACGCGCCGGACGCCGAATTCGCGCGTATAAAAATCTATGGCTTCCGGTGTCGCCGCAGCAGCCTGGACCGACAGATGAAGGCGGACATCCCGGTGGTTCTTCGCGATGTGATCGAGCACGGCTGTGTCGGCGGCGATAATGGCATCGGCACCGCATGCGATGGCTTCGTCGGCTGCCTTCTGCCACACGTCGATACGGCCGACATGCGCGAATGTGTTGATGGCAACGAGAACTTTCTTGCCATGGGCATGTGCAAAGCGCACGCCTTCGGCCAACTCCTCCATCGAGAAATTGAGCCCCGGAAAGTTCCGTGCGTTGGTTTCGTTGCGGAATCCGCAATAGATTGAATCGGCGCCGGCCAGYACCGCAGCCCGTAGAGTCGCAGGAGTGCCGGCCGGGCAGACGAGTTCCATGCGTCCAGGCTCAGTCATAGCGCCTCCTCCATGGACTTCTGGCCGCCGACCAATTGCCGGGCAGCGTTTAGCCCGCCCAAAATGCCCTTGTCGGCAAGGCGAGCGAGCGTCCCGCGCAATCCAAGCAGCTCCGAAGGGCGAAGCTCCGCATCCTCAATCGCATTGCGAAGAGCGACCACCGCTTCGGTCCGGCCGCTGACGGAGATGATGCGGTGAAAAAACAGTGCGTCGCCATCCAGCGTGCCATCGAGCAGTCCTAGCAGCATCAGGATGGGCCCCCTGATCGCCACGCTGGACGCCGTGTCGTCGTGTTTGCCTACGACACGGACGCTCGACGTTTCTCCATCGGGTACGATGACGAAGGAAAATGCGAGGTCGGTTGGATCGATCAGAAAGCTTGCGGCTCTGTGTTCACC
>NZ_JBFUKO010000133.1:0-10559 GCF_056400805.1 Aminobacter sp. P4_H6_2 | reverse complement strand
AGTTGAGGGCGCGTCAGTTTCTGGGTGCGGTMGACGCCACCGACATCAACGCATCGATGGACCTCTACGGCGGTGGCGGGCTGGTGATGTCGGCGCGCGACCTCGCCACATTTTTTGCAGCCCTGTTCGAAAACAGAGTTTTCGACAGCCCGCAAACGCTCCAAGAAATGCTCTCGAAGGGCACTCATGAGGGCGCCGACGCCTACCGTCTCGGCATTGCCGTGAGCCGCGTCGACGGCATCGAATGTTGTTCGCATCTCGGTTTTTGGGGAACGGTCGCCTACTATTCACCGGCCTCGGGCACGGCCATCGCCGGCTTCACCACGAACCGCGAAGCGCGCGCTGGGCTCGTGTCGATCATCGAGCAGACCCTCGCGACAACCCTGCCCGTTTCCGCTATCGCCTGAGCAAGGATCATGTAGTTTTGCAAAGTTGCCGCAGGGCCTGGCCAATGCGGACTGACCACTGGAGCGCAGACATGCCGTCGACCGAGCTATTGATCGCCTTTTTCGCCACCACAGCGATCTTCGCCTTCATGCCTGGTCCTGCCATGCTTTACGCCGCGGCCCAGACGCTGGCGCGCGGACGCTGGTCGGGGATGATGGCAGCGCTCGGCATCCATCTCGGCGGCTATGTCCATGTCATTGCCGCTGCTGCCGGCCTGTCGGTGCTTTTCCACGCCGTGCCGCTCGCCTATATGGTCGTCAAATTTGTCGGCGCGGCCTACCTCATCTGGCTCGGCATTGCGCTGTTCCGCGCCAAGGTGCAAGGCGATGGCGATCTCCCCGTCATCGAGCCAAAATCCGCCCGGCGCGCCTTCTTCGAAAGCGTCACCGTCGAGGTGCTCAACCCCAAGACGGCGATCTTCTTCATGGCGTTCCTGCCGCAATTCATCGATGCGTCGGCCACATTTCCGGTCTGGCTGCAGTTCGTCCTGCTGGGCATGATCGTCAACATGATGTTTTCGAGCGCCGATATCATCGGCGTGATGCTGGCGGGCGCGATGATCACCAGGCTGCGGCGCTCGAGCCGTGCCCAGCGCCTGATGCAGCGCGCCGGCGGTGCCGTGCTCGTCGGCCTTGGCGTTCACGTGGCCCTGCAAAAGAGCTGAACTACAAAGCGCAGACCACCGACTGAGCCCTTCGAGAATGATACCAGCCGACCACACCATTTCCCTCGCCGATCAGCTTGCCCAGGGTCAGCGCTCATTCAGGGGCCTGCAACTCGCAGGTAGCGATCTCGCGCGGCTTGACCTCAGCGCTTGTGAGTTCGTCGACGGCAATCTGGCCGGATGCGATCTATCGGCAGCGACGCTCACGGATACGCGCTGGACAAGCTGCCGCATGGCGGGCGCCAAGCTTGCGGCGATCGATGGYGTCGATGCCGAGTTCCGCAATTGCGACCTCTCCAACACAGACTGGACGCGGTCGCGGCTCAACGCCGCGAAGTTCAGCCAGAGCAAGCTGACGGGCGCGAATTTCGCCGATTGCGCGTTGATCGGCACTGACTTCCAGCAATGTCGGCTGGTCAGCGCCTTCCTGCCCGCCGTCTCGTTCCGCCGCAAATCGCTCGACAATCTCGATTTCAGCGATGCCGAACTCAGAGGCTGCGATTTCCGCGAGGCGATCTTCGACGGCTGCAGCTTGCGGGGCGCCACCTTGCGCTCCTGCCGCTTCGAAGGTGCCGACCTGCGCGGCTGCGACCTTGGCCCGCTGAAGCTCAACGAGGCGGCGATCCTCAAAGGTGCGGTGATCTCGAAAAGCCAGGCAACAGACCTTTTGCGCAATCTCGGGCTGCAGGTGCTGTAGCCAAGAGCGGCCCTAGCCGCCGCTGGCCTCGACAAAATCAACTTTGTGAATGTGGCGGCCGCCCAGCGGGGCTACGCTTTCACGCTGCTTCTGCCGAAACAATTGTGGATGCATCGAAGAGATTGCGGCCGATGGTCCGCGCGGCCTCCAGATGGTCAGCCGGCCCTTGCGTTTCGGAGTCGAGCAGGAGCTCGGACGTCACCACTGATGCACCGACATAATCGAAGATGCCATGGTCGATCTGCGTTTTCATCGCGCCGAAATAGCCGTGCCGCGCATAGGTCCGCATGGTTGCGCCACCGATGGCGACGAGATGAACCTTGAGGTGACGCAGTCTCTTCATCGGCTTGATGCCGGGGCCCTC
The DNA here is from genome assembly GCF_056400805.1 of Aminobacter sp. P4_H6_2. NCBI lineage: Bacteria > Pseudomonadati > Pseudomonadota > Alphaproteobacteria > Hyphomicrobiales > Phyllobacteriaceae > Aminobacter > Aminobacter sp. P4_H6_2. The sequence goes on along the minus strand of NZ_JBFUKO010000133.1, from coordinate 8,387 downwards.
ATCGTAAGCCCAACCGTTGGCGAACACGCGGTCGACCCATCCCTTGAGCAGCGCCGGCATCGACCACCAATAGACGGGATAGACCAGCACAAGCGTGTCGGCGCGATCGATCCTTGCCTGCTCGGCGGCGACATCGGCTGACGGCGGCACCTCCCTGCGGTGAACGGCGAGATCCGTGGCGGTGTAGCGCGGATCGAAAGTTTCCGCCGCAAGGTCGGCAACTTCGAAGCTGTTGCCTGGGTCGGACTGGGACAGGCCCTCGGCGATTTGCGCAGCGACGCTGTGGCTGAGCGACTTCGGATCGGGATGCGCGACAACGATGAGTGCGTGCATGTCGAAAACTCCTGCTTGGTGGTTGCGGGCGGCGGGCGCTGCTTATATACTTTCTGTAAGCTAATTTTAGTAATATACTTTTGGTACATAACGATGTCAAGCGCCGTTACRACAGCCCCACGCCTGCGCAGGCGCCTGCTGCGGGAAGACCGCCATCGCCAGCTTCTGGACGTCGCATGGGCTTTGATCAGCGAGGAAGGAACGGAAGCCTTGACGCTGCCACGGCTTGCCGAGCAGGCGAACGTGGCAAAACCCGTCGTCTATGACCATTTCGCCACGCGGCCGGCGTTGCTCGCAGCACTTTACCAGGAGTTCGACACGCGCCAGACCGCGCTGATGGACACAGCACTTCAAGCAAGCGAACCGACCCTATCGGGCAGAGCCGCGGTCATCGCATCGTCTTATGTCGAGTGCGTGCTTCTGCAGGGCCGCGAGATACCGGGCGTGATCGCAGCCCTTGCCGGCTCGCCCGAACTGGCGAAGGTCAAGCGCGATTACGAAGCGATCTTCATGGAGAAGTGCCGGGCCCTGCTTGCCCCGTTTGCACCGACCGGCACCGTCGCGTCGCCGGGGCTTTGGGCGATGCTTGGGGCGGCCGAAGCACTGTCCTTCGCCGCCGCGAGCGGAGACATCACGCCCGCTCAGGCCAAGGACGAGCTGTTCGAAACAATACTCGCCATGGTCGCCAGAAACGAGCGGCAGAGGCAATGATAACGTTCTGGGGCTCGCGCGGAAACCGCGCGAAAACCCCATTCCGATCAACACCCGGCTGCCGCTGTTTGCTACGCGGACCTTCGCTTCGGGATCATGCTAGCAATAATACACGCCAACCGCGCAGCGCCGCACGGTGCGCCGCGCCACGCCGGCAACGCTCACTGGCGTAAGAGGCCGACCGACCCTGGCTTCGGCCGTTGAGACGAAACCAGGAAGCCCAGGCACTGTCGGATGCTCCAGGGTTTCGAGCCCGATAAACCCGACAGTTGCGGCGAGCAGATAAATTCTCAGCTTCCTTGACGCGTTCATTTGCCACCTCCTGGTGCAAAATGGCTGGGCAGTTCATCGATGTCGCGCAACTCCTTCACATCGATCTTCTTGGCACCGTCCGGCGCCTTGAAGGCAAAATCATCGGCCTTCATGTCGGTGCCGGCTTTCCAGTCACTGATCTGGATACTGTATTGCGGCCCTTGGGCCACCCCTTTGGAGGTAATGACATACCGGCACGGATAGGGATGTTCGCCTTGCGCGATCCAGATCTGCCAATCGACGTCCTTTGCCCGGAAAGCCAGATGGTCGCATTCGGTGCCGCCGATGACGCCGCTGCCGAGATCCTTGACGTTGGTCACGCCATGCATCAGCTCGTCATAGACGTTCGACAGCAAGAGATCGGCGCCCGGAACCGGCTTGTGGTATTTATCGCGCAACTCGTCGACAAGATGATCCACCGTGCCGGGGGCATCGACCTGGGCATACGCATTGGCGTCCTTGCCCAAARGGGTCAGGACCTTCCCGTCGAAGAGAATTTCGACATTGGCGAACCCGCCGGTGCGCGTAGCACGGAACTTGTCGGGCCGGCTGAGATCGACTTCGCCCGAACTCGCCAGCAACAATTTCTGGTGATCCTTGGTGACGACCTCGAGGTTGGTGTCGTAGTCGAACGATATGCTCTTCTGCGCGGCCAGATAGTCGGACATCGCCTTGAGCATGGTCTTGGCCGCTGCTTCATCGGCTTTTGCGGGCGCTGCGAGGCCAAGCGTCAAGACCACAGCAGAAGCCGTCGCGGCTATGAGCGCGAGACGGTGAGTCCGCTTGAGGAAATCATGCTGCACGAACATGGGAATACCTCCGCTTTGGGTGACTTGTTCAATTGGGGTATCTGCTCTTGGAAAATGGTGACCTAAGCCTGATCGGAAACGAAGCGGCGTGTCGCTCCAGTCGAGCGCGAATTTCCTCCGGAAAAGACAGCAATGCGGATACAGCAAAGGTGCTGGATTGCCATTCCCTCAGGCCTCGCCTGATACAACCTGGGCCTGCAAACCGTAGCCTACTCCCCGAATGTCCCTTGGTCCACCACAGGGGAGCTATCGAGGCGGTGCTCGACGTCGCCATCATTTCCTTCCCCAGCCGGAGGACCGTAGTTGTATCTGCTGCGCGCCGCGTAAACATGTCTTCCCAAAGGACAAATCATCAACTATCCGCAGATTGACCTTCGCTGGACAATGGATCGAGACGTGATCAGACCCGCAGATATGACGGATGCTTCCAGCCTCGCTGCGCTCGGTCTGGAAGTTTGGCTGAACACTTACATTCGCAATGGTGTCAACGCGTTCTTTGCCGACTTTGCATTGAGACAGTTCACCGCCGCTCGGTTCGAAGAAATCTTGTCGCAAGAAAATCAAACCATCCTGGTTTCGCAGAATTCCGTTGGCATCGACGGATTTATCCATGTCTCGTTGGGCGTCGAGGCGCCCGTGGCCAAATGCTCCGATCTCGAAATTTCAACGTTGTATGTCCAGCCCCGGCACCAAGGCGGTGGCGCCGGCGGGAGGCTGCTTGCGGCTGGCTTGCAATTTTGCGCATCAACCGGGCGGCCCGATGTCTGGCTGTCGGTCAACGCCGAAAATGACCGCGCCTCCCAATTCTATCTGAGGAAGGGTTTTGCCAAGGTCGGCGAAACGCAGTTCCGGATCGATGGCCAGTCTTATCCGAACCACGTGCTGCGATACGCACTGACCTAGCAAGCCCGGGCCAGGGAAAACTGCAGCCCGGCGGGCTGCCATTGCGAGCCGCCCGCCCAAGATCACATTGTCCTACTTGGCCATGGACGCCCTGGCGGCCTCGATCTGCGCCTTGACTGCATCAAGGTTGAAGCTGGCGCCCTTCTGCATCGGTGGGAACTCGATTGCCGTCTCGGCGAGCTTGGCCACCTCCTGCTGAACGAACACGAAGCGCCAGAACTGATACAAGAACCACTGGTTGAAGTATCCTTGGGCACCGTCCAGGGTTCCGTTTTCCGGAGTGCCCAGGCGTTCGAACGGATCGAGCCGCAGGTTCGTGATCGACGGTGCATCGACATGATCCTTGGCCCCGAGCCAGCCGTTCGGCTGCTCTATGAAGCGATACTTGTAGTCGTCGATGCGCACTGCGCCCAAAGTGCTCTCACCAAAATAGTAAATCTCGTGGCGGGCCGAAGGTCCCTTGCCGGTGAGCATGGCCGTCTGGTCGTAACCGTCGAGATAGTTCTTGTAGGTGCGATCGCCAATCTTCTTGCCTTTGAGAAGCTCGGCCTTGATGTTCGGGTTTCCTGCCGCTGCCACGAAAGTCGGCAGCCAATCAAGACCCGACACGATGCCGTTCTCGACCTTGCCGGGCTCAATCTTGCCGGGCCAGCGAATGAATGCCGGCACGCGGAAGCCACCTTCATAGATCGTGCCCTTTTGTCCCTTGAATGGCGTGTTGCCGCCATCGGGCCAGGTAAAGGTCTCGGTGCCGTTGTCTGTCGTGAACAAAACGATGGTGTTGTTGTCGACGCCCAGTTCCTTGAGCTTCTGCATCACCAGTCCAACGTCGTCGTCGAGCTGGGCCATGCCGGCTTCCTGGAGAGACCAGCCATTCTCCGAATTCTGAAGCGCCTCATATTTGGGAGAAAGGTGGGTTACGACATGCATGCGCGTGGGATTGAGCCACAGGAAGAAAGGCTTGTTGTCTGACTTGGCCTTCTCCACGAACTTCAGGGCGAAGTCGCGGATTTCACCGTCCACTGTTTCCATCCGTTTTGGATAGAGGGTTCCGGCGTCTTCTATCTTCTGCTTGCCGACCTTGCCCCAGCGCGGGTCGACGGTCGCGTCATCAGTGGTTGTCGCCCAGCTGTGGAGCATATTGCGCGGCCCAACCTTGTCCAGGAGTTCCTGCGGGTAGTTGGGGTGCGCGGGATCTTCCATCGCATCAAGGTGATAGAGATAGCCGAAGAACTCGTCGAAGCCGTGAACCGTGGGCAGGAACTCATTGAGATCGCCAAGGTGGTTCTTGCCGAATTGGCCTGTGGTATAGCCCATATCCTTGAGAACCGTGGCCAGTGTCACGGCTTCGGCGGGCAGTCCGGTCGTGGCTCCAGCCTGACCGACAGTGGTCATGCCGGTACGGATCGGCAGCTCGCCGGTGATGAAGTTCGCACGGCCCGCAGTGCAACTCGCCTCGGCATAATAATCAGTGAACAGCATGCCCTCGGCGGCAATCTTGTCGAGGTTCGGCGTGCGCCCGGCCATCATGCCGCGATGATAGGCGCCGATGTTCCACATGCCGATATCGTCACCCATGATGACGACGATGTTGGGCGGCTTGTCTTGCGCGGCTACCGTCGCAGCGCTGCCCAAAGTCAGCGCGGTGCCAAGCAACAGAGTTCCAAGAAGATTTCGCTTCATATGCTTTCTCCATCCATGTGCTGAGACCAACTCACCTTGCGGAAGCCAAAGGCAGTCATGACGAAACATTGCGGAAGGCTATGCCGGAGCGGAGGCGCCGCAACGACGCCCTGCCCTACGCAAGGTGCCTCGCCTTTAGGCTAGTGGTTGTAGGGCATACCGGCGTGTAGGTTCGGGTAGCTTCTGTGCTGAATTTGCCGCGATCGTCCGCGTTCTGACACGGTCTGGCTACGTGCCCGAACGTGATCGGCGGGCTTGCCAGGCGACAGCAAGGAGCAGGCCAAGTGCGGCATGGAAGGCAGCCGCTGGCCACAGCAAAGGCCCAGACAGGGCACCATCGAGCCCGAGATAACAAAGATACGCCGCCACAAGGACGTTGTAGGTGAGCATGGCCGCCAGTGCGGCGTGCCTGCCTTTATCCTTTTGGCCGATCCAGCCGGCCGCACCCAGGGCGATCAGTGCAACTCCGGCAACGCGGGCGACGGGCAGGCCAGCGCCGAACAGGCCTTCGCCAAGCAGCAACCGCGCAACCAGGTTCGGATCGAAGATCAGGGCAGCGCCTGTGGCTGCCTCGATAAGAGCGGCAATCCCAAGTAACCACGCAACCGCCATCGCGGTTCTTCCTCTTCAGGAGTTCCCGAGGCAGCCGCCCACTGTCGTTTGGGCGCTCACTCGCCCGGCTGGTTGCCAGAAGCCGCAGCCAGCGGGACGGTACGCGAGGTGGCGTCGCTGGAGGGCAACAGGCCTGCCTGCCTAAGCCCTGCGATYAATCGGGCTCGATCCTCGGGCTGGAAGTTTCGCTTGCCGAACTCCGCCTCGATGTCGGGCATGAATCCGGGGCGCAGCTTGGTAAACACCTCACCGTTGCGGGCGGCTTCATCCATCATTCCGTTCTGCGCATAGATGACCGCCGCCACCAGATGAAAGAGCGGCCATTGATCGAGATTGGCCTGCCGAATCTCCGCGAGGGCGGTTTCGTCGTCCTCAAGCATGTAGGCCGCAAGTGCCAGAATCGCATGATAGTAGCCGGACCCGCCCGGGTTGCGGGCCAGCGCGTCCTGCAAAAGTGCTGCACCCCGCTGCCACTGCCCACCCAATGCCAACCGAGTGCCAAATTCGCCAAGGAACTCGGTGTCGTTGGGGTTGAGGGCGAGCGCCCTTTCCCCGACGGCGATAGACTCCGCCAACTGCTGGCTGAAGAACAACGCCGTCATCAAGGCCTGAAGCGCACGCACATTGCGCGGGTCAAGCTCGACGGCCCGGCGCGCGACGTCAAGTGCGCGTTCAAGCGAACCGGCGCGCCGATTAAAGCCGAACCTGTCTTCATCGACATAGGCAATGGACAGCATCGACCAGGCGGTGGCGTAAGCGGGATATCGCGCAACCGTCTGTTCGAGGCACTGGCGGACCACGGCATGTTGTTGGCTACTCAAGGCTGCGCGGTAGCCATAGAATTGCAGCGTGCAACGGTAGGCGTTGAGATCATCAGGCGGGGCGTTGGCCGTATCGGCCTGATAAATGACGCCAAAGGGCTGCGCCACTGCCGTCGCGACCTTGGCGGCAACGTCAGACTGAATGGCGAACAAGTCGCGTGATCGCAAATCATTGTCATAGGTCTGGGACCAAAGGATCGCGCCGGAATCGGTTTCGGTCAGGCGGGCAGTGACACGAACCCGGTTGTCGAAGACCTGCACACCGCCCGCGAGAAGAAACCGGGCACCTAGTTTCTCCAGCACATGCGAAACAGCGACCTGGGGCGGCAGGGCTTCCGAGGTCTCACGGCCAAATACCGTGAGTTCCTTGAAGMGCGGCAGCACGCTCAGCAATTCTTCAGTGATCCCCGTTGCGTAGATCTTCGCCTCCGGTCCTTCGCCAAGATCGGCAAATGGCGCGATCACCAGAGTCGCCCCCTCAGGATCGTACACTGGTGCGGCTGGCGATGACGCCTGGGACATCGGCTTGTTGGCGGTCCAATTGGTGTAGATCATGACGCCGACGAGAATTGCCAGCAGCGCCGTGACCAGCCCCAATGTTGATGTGACCAGCCAATGGACCCGGTCCCAAGCAGGCGCTGGCGCATTCGCAGCCTTCGAAACAGCAGCAGGATCGCCCGGCCCGGGCTCCACGACGTCCGCACCGATCCAGGAGAACATCGGCACGTATCCGCCCTTGGGAATTTCGATGCGGATCGGATCGGCTTGTCCAGCAACCAGATAGTAGCGCTCGAGCGCGCGGCGCAGCCGCCCCGCCTCGATCCGCACAACGGGGTCTTCCTGCGTGAATCCCTCGTTCCGCTCGAACACTTCGATGGCAATCGAGTAGCCCTTGATCCGGTCAGCACGGCCTTCGAGGGTTTCTTCGACCACATAGCGCAGGAACGCGCATCCGCGCGCGGGAACGGGGAATTCTGTGCTGGAAAGAATGCGCTCGAGTTGAACGCGGATTTCGTCCGGAGAGGGTAGCGGTCGCGATGCGGAGAATAGTAACGACGCCGCGGCATGCCTTGAGACCTGCATTGCCGTTCCCCTCGATCTCGCGCAACCTGGACATGCAGGCCCGAGCGTAGACTACCGTAACCTACTCCCCGAATGCCCCGCGGTCCACCAGCATGCCTAGGGTCTATCCTAATTGATGTGCGCGCAGGTAACCGACGACAGATGGGAGGGCGCCCTCGACATGGATCAAAACCTAGCCGCCGCCAAACGCCATTTTCCCGCTCGCGGTCGCGCGATCGAGGAATTGGCGGCGCGCAATGACGATTTTCGCGCGCTGTGCGCGGATCTCGCTGATGCGGAGACCGAGGTCCAACGATTGGTGAATTCAGTTTTGCCAAAACGCGACCAGCGCGTTTCAGAATATCTAGAACTGGTGCGCGACCTGGTTGGGGAGATCGAGGCGGCGCTCGACGCTGCCGCCATCATTCCCTTCCCCGGCCGGCGGCCGTAATTGTTTGGTCTTGAAAAGCGGGAGCAGTGCCGCATAGGGTCGCGGTCGGGAGCGCCAGATGGCGGGAATTGACGGCCTTTGACATTGCCTTTGTCGGCGCTTGCCTCGCGGGCGTAGCATTGTTACCGTCCTCCAATTCCCGGGGACGTTCCAGCATTCGATAGTTCAGCCCGGCGGTGCCTTTTCCAACGCGACTTGCTCGACAAGCTCGACACGACGAAAAGCAAGCCCAGGAGGGAAATTCACGCCTACGCAATTTCGGGCCAAATTGTTCGGCCCAACGCCTCCCGGATACCGGTCTCAGCGCAACCGCACGTGCAGCACGTCGTTTTCTACCAAGCACAACAAAGGAGAAGCGCATGTACACGAAGACAGTAGTGGGTATGGCACTGGCTTTTTCCGCTTTGGCTGCCATGGCCTCCGCCCAGGAGCCTCCAAAGAAATTCGGCAGCGAGGCCGGTTGGGACATCTTTATCAAGCCAGACATGGGCCCCGGCTGCGTGATCACAAAAAAACTTAACAATGATGCGCAATTCCAAATGGGCATCGACGCGACCGCTGAAAAACGCGGCTACATGGCTCTCTACACCAAGGCCGATGCCCAGGTTACCGCCGGGGATGAGCTCTCAGTGATCTTCGATGTCGACGGACAGAAATTCAGCGGGGCCGCTACCGGCCAGCAGATAGACG
>NZ_JBFUKO010000132.1:0-10622 GCF_056400805.1 Aminobacter sp. P4_H6_2 | reverse complement strand
GAATTCACCAAGATCATCGGCAATTTTCTGAGCGACGAGCAGGCGCTTGCCGTGCTGCGCGAAAAGATCAGGGAGGAACTGCCCTCGGTGTTCAACCTGTTCCGCGCCGATGCCTATCTGCTCAAGCGTATCGTTTCGTCGGCGGCGACGTTGCTGGAGGAGGTCAGGGCCGACCCGGAGCATCCGCTGCGCGGCGAGTTCGACCGCTTCGTCCATAGCTTCATCGACCAGTTGCGCCATTCGCCCGACTATGCCCAGCGTGCCGAGCAGCTGAAGCGCAATTTCCTTGCCCGCCCCGAACTGCGCGGACTGGCGCAAGATGTCTGGAAAAGCATGCGCGGCTTCATCGAGCAGGACGTCGCATCGGCCGACTCGATGACGCGAAAGCACCTGACCAATCTTTTCCTGGAGGTCGGCCAGAATCTGGCGCGCGATCCCAGCATCCGCGCCGACATGAATGCCGGTTTCGTGGTGGCACTTGCGTCTTTCGTCGAGAGCCAGAAAAGCGGCGTGTCCGGTTTCATCGCCGAACAGGTCAAGCGCTGGGACCTTGGACAGCTGACCCGGCTGATGGAGATCAATATCGGCCGCGACCTGCAATATATCCGCTTCAACGGCATGTTGATCGGCGGACTTGCGGGACTTGCGCTCTATTCCGCCGAGTTGCTGTTGCTGGCGAATTGACCGCTACGGCTGCTGCACTATTCTGACCTTGCGACCTCCGGGAGGGCCCGGAGCCAAACGGGAGCGAGCCATGGCCAAGAAACCTGAGCCTGATACCTTCACCGACATGTTTTCCAAGTTCGGCCGCGATCTGAAGATGCCCGCGGTCGATGTCGACGCTATCGTCAGTCATCACCGCAAGAACCTCGAGGCACTGGAAAAGTCGATCAAGGCAAGTGCGTCTGGCGCTTCGTCGCTGGTCGCCAAGCAGCGCGAGATGATCCAGAGCGCGTTGCACGAAGTCACCGAGGCTGCGCAAGGCATGCGCACGCCCGGCAATCCGCAGGAATTGCTCACCAAGCAGGCCGATTTCGCCAGGCGGTCGTTCGAGGCGGCGCTCAAGAATGCCGGTGAGGTTGCACAGATCGTGCGCAACTCGGGTACGGAATCGGTTGAGATCCTGCGCCAGCGAATTCGTGAATCGATGCAGGAAATTCGCGACAGCTACGACAAGAAGAACTGATTTTTCCCGGTCAAATCCTGACGCGGCGGCAGGCAGCACCTCTCTTGTGGGTTTCGCCATACGGGCCGCGCATTGCCGGTCTTGGGGTGCTAAGTATGGCGATCACCACTGGAGCGCTGCCCGTCCATTCGGGCGCATAAAGGCGCTTAAACACTTTGAATCTGGGTATTGTGCCTTCCGGGAATCGATACCGATTCGCGGCGCGGTGCGGCAGGATTCAACTGGGGAAGAGGATGAAGGTAGGCATCGAGATGGGAGCAGCGTCCGGCGGGACGAAGGCTCAGCTTGATCTCGAAGAACTTTTGGCGACCCGATTGCTGGTTCAAGGCAATTCGGGCTCGGGAAAGTCGCACCTGCTGCGTCGCCTGCTCGAACAGAGCGCACCTTGGGTGCAGCAATGCGTCATCGACCCGGAGGGCGATTTTGTCACGCTGGCCGATCGCTTCGGCCACGTCGTGGTCGATGCCCAGCGCACCGAAGCCGAACTCACCCGTATCGCCGGCCGCATCCGCCAGCATCGCGTTTCCGTCGTACTTAATCTTGAAGGTCTCGACGTCGAGCAGCAGATGCGGGGTGCGGCGGCCTTCCTGAACGGCATGTTCGATGCAGAGCGCGATTTCTGGTATCCCGTGCTCGTGGTCGTCGACGAGGCGCAGCTCTTTGCGCCAGCCGTAGCCGGCGAAGTCTCCGACGAAGCGCGCAAGATCTCGCTGAGTGCGATGACCAATTTGATGTGCCGTGGCCGCAAGCGCGGACTGGCCGGCGTCATCGCCACCCAGCGTCTGGCCAAGCTCGCCAAGAACGTCGCGGCCGAAGCCTCCAACTTCCTGATGGGCCGCACATTCCTCGACATCGACATGGCGCGCGCCGCCGACCTGCTCGGCATGGAGCGGCGTCAGGCTGAAATGTTCCGCGACTTGGCACGCGGCAATTTCATCGCACTCGGACCCGCCATGTCGCGCCGTCCGTTGCCCGTCGCCATCGGCCCGGTGGAGACGTCGGCGCGCTCGGTCAGCCCCAAGCTGATGCCGCTGCCTGATGCCACTGACGATACGCGCGAGTTGATTTTCGCACCGGCACCGCTTGAGACGCGCCAGACGGTGCGGCGACACGTGCCGCCAACGCCCACGCCGACTGCCGACATTATCGCCCAGCTTTCCCAGGTGCGCGCCGAGGCATCGGCCCCCGTCGCCGAGCCGATTTTCCCGCTGTTCGACGAGGCCGAACGCGAGGCGTTGATCGACACGATCGTTCGCGAGATGGTCGAGGATCCGGACGCGGCGTTCCGCACCGATGCCGTGCTCTATCAGGATTTTCTCGTGCGCTGTCGCATCAAGCGCATGCAGGGCGAGCCGCCGCCGCTATCCACCTTCCGTCGCCGCTATGCGGTGGCACGCTCGGGCATCGATGACGAAACGGCGTCGAGCGACACCTGGCAGCAAGCACTTGGTATGTCCGCCGCACTTCCAGAGGATTTGCAGGCGGTGTTCCTGATCGTCGCGCAGGCGGCGGTCAAGGGCGCGCCTTGCCCTTCGGACGCCGCGATCGCGCATGCTTATGGCAGCCATTCGGCACGCCGGGCGCGGCGCTTGCTCACCTATTTCGAGGAGCAGGGGTTGGTGGTGGTGCGCACCGACTTCCACGGCAAGCGCTCGGTGGCGTTCCCCGAACTTGGTTGCGAAACCGCCCCGGGCGATCCTGAAAGGACCGACGATCTCGTCGAGCGCGAGGCTGCGGAATAGCCTCGATCTGCCTGCAAAGCTTGACAAGCACGCGCGATTTATGGTCCCCAACTTCGCAAGGCGCCGTCAGACGCAGGGAGACAACCTTGGCGAAACCGATCGAGACCTATGAGGAGTTGCGCGCGAAAGTCGGGCAGGAACTCGGCGTTTCCGACTGGGTGGTTGTCGACCAGAGCCGTATCGATGGTTTTGCTGAATCCACCGGCGACCGCCAGTGGATTCACGTCGATCCGGAGCGGGCCCGGCGCCAGAGCCCGTTTCGCACGACAATCGCCCATGGCTTCCTGACGTTGTCGTTGATCGGTGCGTTCATCCAGGACATGGGCGTCATCCCTGTCAACACCCAGGCTGCCTTCAACTACGGGCTGGACAAGGTGCGTTTCGTGACCCCGGTCAAGGTAGGCTCGCGCGTGCGCATGCGCTCGTTCCTGATCTCGATGGAGGAAAGGGGACCAAGGCAGTATCTGCTGAAGGGTGAAAACACCATCGAGATCGAAGGCGAAGACAAGCCTGCGCTCGTCGCCGAGACGCTGATCATGCTCTATGAGCGGCGCAGCAAGGTGACGGCCTGAGCCGTCGCCGATTATTGGCCTGCTACCGCGCCGATGGTGATGTCGATCTCACCCACACCGTCTACTCCGCCGGTTATGCGGTCGCCTGATATCACTGCGCCGACCCCGGCTGGCGTGCCGGTGTAGATCAGGTCTCCGGCCTTCAGTTCCATCGACTGGCTGCAGATCGCGATCACTTCAGGGATCGACCAGATCAGGTCGGCCAGGTCGCCCTGCTGCCTGGTTTCGCCGTTGACGGCAAGCCAGACGCGGCCTTTGGCCGGGTGACCGATTTCTGATGCACGAACCAGCGGTCCGCATGGCGCCGACAGGTCGAAGCCTTTTGCCCAGTCCCACGGTCGGCCCATTTTCTTGGCCACGTCCTGCAGGTCGCGACGGGTAAGGTCGATACCGACGCCATAACCCCAGACATGATCGAGCGCGTTCTCGACCTCGATGTTGGAACCGCCGCGGCCGATGGCAACGACCAGTTCGATCTCGTGGTGGAGGTCCTTGGTCAGCTGCGGATAAGGGATGGTCGTGCCGCTGTCGACGACAGCGTCGGCTGGCTTGCCGAAAAAGAAGGGTGGCTCGCGGTCCGGGTCCTTGCCCATCTCGCGTGCATGCGCCGCGTAGTTGCGGCCGACGCAGAAGATGCGGCGAACGGCGAAGCGGTCGCTGGAGCCTGAAACAGCAACCGACGCGGGCTCGGGCGGGGTGATGACGAAAGTGGCCAAGGCTGCCTCCCATGAAAGTGATGCGCGCTTTTGACATGATCCGTCGGAGCATTCCACTTCCAATCACGCGATGGAAGCTGGTCGGGGCTGGTCCCGCCAAGATGTTCCAAGTCAAAACTGTCCTCAAAAGGCATCATTTCTGCGCTGGCCTGCACGCATTGCGTGTCTGGATCCAAAAAGGCGCTTGCAGCCTGCATTCGCAAGGATAGGATTTGCTCACCTGACGGGGCGGGGCATGCCTGGCCGGTCGCGGCAACAGTGGGAGGTTTCATGTCAGAGGTTACTTTGGTCGTGAATGGCCGAAAGATCAGCGGCGCGGTGGAGGACCGCACGCTTCTAGTTCATTTCCTGCGCGAGAATTTGAACCTGACCGGCACGCATGTCGGTTGTGACACGTCGCAATGCGGCGCTTGCGTCGTCCATGTCGACGGCAAGGCCGTGAAGTCTTGCACAATGCTGGCGGTCCAGGCCTCTGGCTCGACCATTGTCACCATTGAAGGCCTTGCCAATGGCGCCGACCTGCACCCGGTGCAGGCCGCCTTCAAGGAACATCATGGCCTGCAGTGTGGCTTTTGCACGCCGGGCATGATCATGACCGCAACCGACATGATCCGCAGGCATCCCGACGGACTCGACGAAGCCACCGTGCGCGCGGAACTCGAAGGCAACATCTGCCGCTGCACCGGCTACCACAACATCGTCAAGGCGATCCTCGCCGCTTCAAAGACAATGTCAAAAGCGTCCAAGAGCAAGGCGAAGAAGGCGGCATAAGAATTGGGAGTAGGGTAGTAGGGCAGTAAGGCAGTAGGCAACGACTGCCGCCGACGCGACATCTTACCTACTGCCTCATTGCCTTACTCCCGTACTGCCCTTGGTTCTGGAGGAGAGTTTACATGGGAATCGAAGGCATTGGCGCGCGGGTTGCGCGCAAGGAAGACAAGAGATTCATCACCGGCGCGGGGCGCTATGTCGACGACATGGTCGTGCCCGGCATGAAGCACGCGGCATTCGTGCGCAGCCCGCATGCTCATGCCGACATCAAGAAGATCGACGTCAAGAAGGCGGAAGCCATGCCGGGCGTCATCGGTGTGCTCACCGGCAGGCAGCTCAAGGCCGACGGCATCGGCAATCTGATCTGCGGCTGGATGATCCATTCCAAGGACGGCTCGCCGATGAAGATGGGTGCCTGGTCGCCCTTGGCCGTCGACCGTGTGCGTTATGTCGGTGACGCCGTAGTCATCGTTGTGGCCGACACCAAGGGCCAGGCGCGCGATGCGGCCGAAGCTGTCGAGATCACCTACAAGGAGCGCAAGTCGGTGGCGGATGCGGTCGACGCGCTCGCCAAGGGCGCACCTCAACTGCACCCCGAGGCTGAGGGCAATCTGATCTTTGACTGGGGCATCGGCGACGAAGCGAAAACGGACGCCGCGCTCAAGACGGCGGCCCATATCACCCGCGTCAACATCGTCAACAACCGACTGGTGCCGAATGCGATGGAGCCTCGCGCCGCTCTTGGTCACTACGACAAGGCCGAGGACCACTACACCTGCTGGACCACCTCGCAGAACCCGCATGTGGCGCGGCTGGTGATGAGTGCATTCTACAACGTCGCGCCGGAGAACAAGCTGCGCGTCATCGCGCCTGATGTCGGCGGCGGCTTCGGCTCCAAGATCTACATCTATCCCGAAGAGATCGTCTGCCTGTGGGCTTCCAAGAAGACCGGCGTGCCGGTCAAGTGGGTGGCCGACCGCACGGAGAGCTTCCTCACCGACGCGCACGGCCGCGACCATCACACCACAGTCGAGATGGGCTTCGACAAGAACAACAAGATCGTCGGGCTGAAGGTCGACACCATCGCCAATCTCGGCGCCTACATGTCGCTGTTTTCTTCGGCGACACCGACCTATCTCTACGCCACGCTTTTGTCGGGCCAGTACGACATCCCGACGATCTACGGCAATGTGCGCACCGTCTACACCAACACCGCACCTGTCGACGCCTATCGCGGGGCGGGACGGCCCGAGGCAACCTATGTCGTGGAGCGCACGATGGAGATCGCCGCGCGGGAATTGGGCGTGTCGCCGGCCGAACTCAGGCGCACGAACTTCGTCACCGCCTTCCCGCACCAGACGCCCGTGATCATGTGCTACGACGCTGGCGATTATGGCGCTTCCCTCGACGCCGCGATGAAGCAGGCCGACTATGCCGGCTTTGCCAAGCGCAAGGCAGCTGCGGCCAAGAAGGGAAAGCTGCGCGGTATCGGCATGAGCTGCTACATCGAGGCCTGCGGTATCGCGCCGTCGGCTGCGGTCGGTTCGCTTGGCGCCGGTGTCGGTCTGTGGGAATCGGCCGAGGTGCGGGTCAATGCCGTCGGCACCATCGAGGTGCTGACCGGTTCGCATAGCCATGGCCAGGGCCACGAGACGACCTTCGCCCAGCTGGTCAACTCGCGCTTCGGTGTGCCGCTCGACAGCGTTTCGATCGTGCATGGCGACACCGACAAGGTGCAGATGGGCATGGGCACCTATGGCTCGCGCTCGGGAGCCGTCGGCATGTCGGCCATCGTCAAGGCACTCGACAAGGTCGAAGCCAAGGCCAAGAAGATCGCCGCTCATCTACTTGAGGCTGACGAGGGCGACATTGTCATCGAAAATGGTCAGCTCAAGGTCGCCGGTACCGACAAGAACGTGCCGTGGTTCCAGATGGCGCTTGCGGCCTACACCGCCCACAACCTGCCGCAAGGCATGGAGCCGGGGCTGAAGGAGACGGCGTTTTATGATCCGTCGAACTTCACCTTCCCGGCGGGCTGCTACATCTGCGAAGTCGAGATCGATCCGGAGACCGGCAAGACCGATATCGTGCAGTTCGTTGCTGCCGACGATTTCGGCAACATCATCAACCCGATGATCGTCGAGGGACAGGTGCATGGCGGCATCGCGCAGGGCGTCGGCCAGGCGCTGCTCGAAGGGGCTGTCTATGACACGAACGGCCAGCTTCTGACCGCGAGCTACATGGACTACACCATGCCGCGCGCCGACGACCTGCCATCGTTCCAGGTCTCGACCTCGAACACGCCGTGCCCGGGCAACCCACTCGGCATCAAGGGCTGCGGCGAGGCCGGCGCCATCGGCTCGCCGCCGGCGGTCATCAACGCCATCACTGATGCGCTCGGCCACGAAAACCTGACCATGCCGGCAACGCCCCAGAAAGTCTGGGCGGCGTTGGGCAGCGGCTCGAAGCACTGAGGAGGACGCAAAATGTATTCCGTCAATTATCATCGTGCCACCTCGGTCGCGGACGCCRTCAAGAAGATCAAGACTGGCGATGCCAAGTTCCTTGCCGGCGGCATGACGCTGATCCCGGCGATGAAGACGCGACTCGCCGCACCGTCGGATCTGGTCGACCTCAGTCACATCGCCGAACTCAAGGGCATCAAGGTGTCGGGCAAGACCGTCACCATTGGTGCCACGACGACGCATTTCGACGTTGCCAATGACGAGAAGCTGAAGAAGGTGTGTCCGGCGCTGGCCTATCTCGCCAGCCTCATCGGCGATGCGGCCGTGCGTCATCGCGGCACAATTGGGGGCTCGATCGTCAACAACGACCCGGCTGCCGATTATCCCTCCGCATTGCTGGCGCTTGGGGCGACTATCGTCACCAACAAGCGCGAGCTTGCGGCCGACAAGTTCTTCAAGGGGCTATTTGAAACGTCGCTCAAGGACGACGAGATCGTCACTGCGGTCACCTTCACAGCACCTGCCAAGGCGGGTTACGCCAAGTTCCCCAACCCAGCATCACGCTACGCCATGACCGGCGTCTTCGTGACCAAGGGCAAGGACGGCGTGCGCGCGGCGGTGACCGGGGCCGGAGATGACGGCGTGTTCYGCTCGAAGGAGGTCGAGGCAGCGCTCACCAAGAAGTTCGAGGCATCAGCTCTCGAAGGTGTCACCGTGCCTTCCAAGAACCTGATGGGCGACATCCATGCCTCGCCGGAATACCGCGCCAATCTCGTGGTCGTGATGGGCAAGCGTGCCGTCGCGGCCGCCAACGCATAAGCGAACAGCTTGAACAGGCGGAGGGGCCCACGGGCCCCTTTTCCTTTTGGAGTCGTTTAGCCGATGGTTGGCCTTGGCAACTCCGCCCAAGGCGGCTTACATGCCGCGCGCAGGCTTGGAGCAGCAATGAAAATGTGGAGCAGACCTGAATGGCGCGTCCGATAACTTCGATCGCCGATCTACGTGCAATCGCCAAGCGGCGGGTGCCACGCATGTTCTACGACTATTGCGATTCCGGTGCCTGGACCGAGAGCACCTACCGCGAAAACGAAAGCGATTTCGTGCCGATCAAGTTTCGCCAGCGCGTCGCTGTCGATCTGCGCAACCGCACGCTTGAAACAACGATGATCGGCGAGAAGGTATCGATGCCGGTGGCAATCGCGCCGACGGGCCTGACCGGCATGCAGCATGCCGACGGCGAGATACATGCCGCGCGCGCCGCCGAAAAGGCAGGCATTCCATTCACGCTGTCGACCATGAGCATCTGTTCGATCGAAGATGTCGCCGAAAACACCTCCCAGCCGTTCTGGTTCCAGCTCTATGTGATGAAGGACCGCGACTTTGTCTCGCGGCTGATCCAGCGTGCCAAGGCGGCGAAATGTTCGGCGCTGGTGCTGACGCTCGACCTGCAGATCCTCGGTCAACGCCACAAGGACATCATCAACGGCCTGTCGACGCCGCCGCGCATGACGATCCCCAACATCATCAACCTGGCGACTAAGCCGCGCTGGTGCCTCAACATGCTGCGCACCAACCGGAGAACATTCCGCAACATCGCAGGTCACGCCAAGGGCGTCACCGATTTGCGTTCGCTGTCGTCGTGGACGGCCGAGCAATTCGACCCGGCGTTGAGCTGGGATGACGTCAAATGGATCAAGGACCAGTGGGGCGGCAAGCTCATCCTCAAGGGCATCCTCGATCCTGAGGACGCCGAGAAGGCCGCCGCGAGCGGCGCCGACGCGCTGATCGTCTCCAACCATGGCGGCCGCCAGCTCGATGGAGCTGTCTCTTCGATCTCGGCGCTGCCGGCCATAGTCGATGCTGTCGGCGATCGCATCGAAGTGCTGATGGATGGCGGTATCCGTTCGGGCCAGGATGTGCTCAAGGCCGTGGCCCTTGGCGCCAAGGGCGTGTTCATCGGCCGCTCGTTCCTCTACGGCCTCGGAGCCGGAGGGGAGGCGGGTGTAACCGCCTGTCTCGACATCATCCGCAAGGAGCTCGACATCACCATGGCCTTCTGCGGCCTGCGTGACATCAAGGATGTCGACAGCCGCATCATTGCGCGGCGCTGAGAGCRCGTCGGTAGACCGACCGTGACAATACAGGCTTGTCGCAGGCAATTGCGCCTATGATCAAGTTATTGACGCGGTAGCCGTGGGCGAGGCCGGCGATGTTGCATGACCGCTGGCTGACCTCGGTGCACCGCACACTATCGATTGACACAGGGTTGCTTTTTTCGAGCAGCCGCGCAGATGCGGCAGCCCCTTCCCAAACCTCTCACCACCCTGTTTAGTCCTGATATGGCCTTCACGCTTCGTCAGCTTCAGTTCTTCGTTGCCGTTGCCGAGCAGGGCACCATCTCGCGGGCGGCGCAGAACCTGTCGATCTCGCAATCCTCGGTCACCGAGGCGATCAAGGAGCTGGAAGGCGATCTCGGCGTCGAGCTGTTCGAGCGCCACCCGCGCGGCCTCAACATCACCCACAAGGGTCACCAGTTCCTGCGCCACGCCACCAAGATCCTGGCCGACGTGTCGGATGCGCGGCGTACCTTCTTCGGCGGCAAGGCGACCGCCACGGGCCAGCTCAAGCTCGGCGTCACCTCACTGGTCGCCGGCTACGTTCTGTCCGATCTCCTGGCGCGCTACCGCCGCGCCCACCCGGCGGTCGAGATCTCGGCCATCGAAGACAATGGCGACTATCTTGAGCACCTGCTTGTCGGCGGCAAGCTCGACCTTGCGGTGATGGTCACTTCCAATCTGCGCGACCGCATGGCGTTGCAATCGGAAATCCTTGAGGTCTCGGCCTACCGCCTGTGGCTGCCCCTCGGCCACCCGCTGGCCTCCGCCGAAATCATCAGCGTCGGCGACATCGCGTCAGAGCCGCTGATCATGCTGTCGGTCGACGAGATCGAGGAAAACACCGGCAAGCTGCTGTCGGCGATCGGCGCCAAACCGCATGTCGCCTTCCGTACACGCTCAGTGGAGGCCGTGCGTTCGCTTGTCGCCACCGGGGCAGGGGTCGCGCTTTTGCCCGACCTCGTTTACCGGCCGTGGTCATTGGAAGGCGACCGCATCGAGTCCCGCGACGTCTCGGGTTCGCTGCCCGTGGTACAGGTCGGCATGGTCTGGCGA
>NZ_JBFUKO010000131.1:0-10622 GCF_056400805.1 Aminobacter sp. P4_H6_2 | reverse complement strand
CCATGATGGCATATACCAAGGTCACGTTGGCGAGCAGGATAAGGGCTGAGTAGGCGATTGCCGCTTTGCTGATTTCGGTCATGAGTTGCCTTTGTTGGGGCGCTTTTGCCGGTTTGTTCTCGCTCTCTGATTATGTTGGAGCGTAACCAGCCGTTATGGCGGGGGCAACCCATATTGCATCACGTTATTCTGATGTTCCCCGGCGAAGTGTCCACGCGGCTCCCCGGAGCCCTATCTCACAGCTGGTCGTTGTAGGGCTCTTTCATCTGGCCCACCATTCGGGCCAGGGCAGAGAACGAGGGGATATCCGCTTCGGGCTGGCAGCGGTTGGCCAGTTCCAGCAGTCTGATGGGGAAGTTGATGGCGTCCCGGTTCGACGACGACATGCCGTCGGATCGCTCCTCGGCTGTTTCGCTCGCTTCGGCCCTGCGCAAGGCGATGTCGATTTCCTCGGTCGACAGCACGCCCTTGCGGACAAGCACATGATTGATAGATGCAATGGCCATCAACAGGCCTTCGAGTTGCAGGTTAGCGACGTTCATTGATCTGGCTCCCATTCGCTACACAAACGCGCGAAGGGCCGATGCGATCCGAGGCACCCGTCAAACGGAGGGTGACAGTTTCAAGTCAGGTGGAGCGTGTCGATAGCGCGCTTGGCTCACAGGCTGGAGGTCGTTGGCTTAAATCCTCCCCTGCAACGGTCCTCATGTCGCAGGTGCGCGATATGGCGTTTCAAATGCGGGGCGTTAGATAAGGGGGAAAGAAGAAAGGATCGAGTCCATGATCGAAGTTCTGCGAAAGAGGCCTGTGTTGGTGTTCACAGCGGTTGTAGCCTTGGCTGYAGTGGTGGCCGCAGCTGCCACTATCGGGGTTGTTCAAACCATCACCATGGTAGCGATTATTGCCACTGCGGCAGTCATGGGCGCGCTCGTCGTCGGATCGATCGCGGGATAGGCTTTGTTGCGCCGACCCACCACTCTCGCCGCCCGTCAGGCGGCTCATCAAACGGGTCGACCCGGCCGGCTTTTCATGCCCAGGACTATCTTCTGCCACTGATGCGGCGCATGTCGACGACACGGCCGTCGCTTTGTCTGACAGCGATCTCGAAGCGAGCGTTTCCTCGCCATGCCCGATAGACGAAGAACCGACCGCGGCAGTCTACACGGCGCACATCCCGGAAGCCGCGATTGCGAAGCAGCCTTTCGCCCTGACTGCAGCTTATCCCTCTGCCTCTGTTGAGATTGGTGCCAACGCTGATGCTGATGTTGACATTGGACTGGGCACTTGCCTCCGGAGGAAGCGCCACCGGCGAGGCCAGCAGGGCAAAAGCAAGTCCCGTCGACAAAAACCATGATCTTGGCATTGCAGTCTCCTGATAGGCAGCAAGCGAAGGTAATCAAACGTGGCGCTGGCTGACAAGCAGTAGCGCTTCGTCGCCGAATGCCCGTCGGTCTGAACGCACTCCAGGCAGCGATGCGCGGCTGCCATCGATGTAGGCGTGGCCAATGCAATTGCCGCAGCAGACGGCTTCCCACGGTATTGTCAGCGGTTTTTTGGCGTTGCTTGCATTTGGCTATTGGCTCCATCAAAAATTTGCGCCTAATCTGGCGAAATCGGAGCTGCAACGCGCCGTCGACGCAATCGTCAACGCACGAACTGCTCATCTGAATAGGGAATTAGCCACGCCGCTTCGACATTAACCGTCACGATTCTTCTTCCACGAGCACTGCAGCGTTCCAACTGAAGCCGGTCGCCGCGCCTGGCTTGCATAGAGAGGGCAGTAGGACAAATGTCATCGTTCATGCGTTCGGGACTTCCGGCGGCAGTCCTGTGGATACCCAGCCTGCTCTTCAGCTCCTTAGCCTTTGCTCAGGAGGCGCCGCCGATGCACCCGGTGGCGATCGAACATCTGCCGTTCTTCATCACTGCGCCTGGACAAACGGATATCCTTTTCAACGTGATGGCCGTCTTCTTGCTGGTGGTCGTACTTGCCATCGGCAATCTGTACTTCCAGCTCCATGCCGTGCCGGAGCGCATGTCGCATCGCACCAGCAAGGTGCAGATGGAGCTTGTGGCCGTCCTGGCGCTGATTTCCCTTATCACGCACAATCACCTGTTCTGGATCGCAGCGCTGTTGTTAGCGATGGTCGAGTTTCCTGATTACTCCACGCCGATGCAGTCGATTGCGGCCTCTCTCGAAAAGCTTGTTGGAAGACGCGATATCCAGCAGGCAATGGCGACCGGCTCTGGGCCTGTCGGTGCCCCTGAGGCATTCGCGGAGCCGCCCGAAACGCCGGCACGAGAACACGATACGCATCGCGCCGGGCCGTCGCCGATCAAGCCCGGTTCGACAGGTGAGGCGCATGCGCCGAAAGAGGGAAACTGAGCCATGCTTGAGTTGATGCTCTGCTCCATGCTCACGATCTTTCCGGACTATCTCTATCGCCGCTATGTCCAGGGTAAGCGGATCAGGCATGAGATCACGCTCTACACCATGTGGTACGAGCTGCGCTGGGGGATCACGGCCTGCTTGATCCTGACGATTTCGCTGATCACCCTGATCTTCTACTTCCATCCCACCACGTCGAATGTCACGGCCGTGTTCCGTACGATCTCGGTCCTGCCCGAATCCGGCGGCCGCGTCGCGGAGGTGTTCGTCGGCTTGAACGAGAAGGTTGAAGCCGGCCAGCCGCTGTTCAGGCTCGACAGTTCCGAGCAGGAGGCTGCGCGGGAGTCCGCGCGTCGGCGCATAGCGGAGATCGACGCCGAGGCGACTGTGGCGCAAACTGAGCTGGCGGCGGCGGACGGCGTGATCGCACAGGCACAAGGCGCGTATCAGCAGGCGCTGGACGAGCTTGAGACCAGGACGGAGTTGCGGCGGCGGGATCCGAACGTCGTCGCGGTGCGCGAGATCGAACGCCTGCAGGTGGCTGCCGACGGCCGCAAGGGCGCGGTTGATGCCGCTCTGTCAAACAAGCTGACGCTGGAGACGAAGATTTCCTCGCTTCTGCCAGCCCAGAAAGCCAGCACCGAAGCTGCGCTGGCACAGGCGCAGGTCGCGCTGGACAAGACACTTGTGCGTGCGGGTGTCGCAGGCACCCTTCAGCAATTCACGCTTAGGCCGGGCGACGTCGTCAACCCGCTGCTACGGCCCGCCGGTATCCTCGTCCCGGCTGAGGCAGGCAAGGTCGCGCTCATCGCAGGCTTCGGGCAGATCGAGTCACAGGTGCTGAAGGTCGGCATGATCGCCGAGGCGACCTGCCTGGGCAAACCTTACACGATCATTCCCATGGTGGTGACACAGGTCCAAGATGTCATCGCCGCCGGTCAGGTCCGCCCGACGGATCAACTCGTCGACATCCAGCAGATGGCGCAACCAGGCACGATCACGGTTTTTCTGGAGCCGCTTTTTGCCGGCCAGCTTGAAGGCATACCCCCTGGTGGCAGTTGCATCGCCAACACTTATACCAACAATCACGATGCGCTCGCCGATCCAAGCATAAGCACGCCGCGCTGGTTGTTCCTTCATGTCATCGACACCGTCGGCCTGGTCCATGCGATGATCCTTCGGTTGCAGGCCTTACTCCTTCCCATGCAGACTTTGGTCTTCGGAGGGCACTGACAGGCATCGTAGGCCGTCCCGGGCGCAGTCGTAGCAATACGACAAAGCCATGCTATAGGTGGGTTTCCCATCCACAGCCCGTGGCGGCCTGCCGCCCAAAAGGAGACCATGTCTAGTTCCGATGGCAGTATGTCCGATTTGCTCGGCATACTCGCCGTACTTCTGCTCGTTGCCGCCAACGGCTTTTTTGTCGCGGCCGAATTTTCTCTCGTCGCCGTCCGCCGCAGCCGGGTGACCGAACTGGTCAATGCCGGCAGGCACAATGCCTCGGCCTTGAAGCGCGCGGTCGACAATCTCGACGCCAATCTCGCGGCCACCCAGCTCGGTATCACCATATCGTCGCTTGCGCTGGGTTGGGTCGGCGAGCCCGCACTCGCCCATTTGATCGAACCATTGTTGAGCGCGTTGCCAGGGCCGCTTGCAACGGTAGGTTCTCACGCGTTTGCGGTTGCGATCTCCTTCATCATCATCACCACGCTGCACATCGTTCTGGGTGAACTCGCGCCCAAGAGCCTTGCCCTCCAGCGCAGCGAAACTACCGCCCTATGGGTCGTGCGTCCGCTCGGCCTGTTTCTGCTTTTGCTCCGTCCGGCAATCATCGGGCTCAACGGGCTTGGCAATCTCGTCCTGCGCCTTTGCGGGCTGCGTCCGGGGACGGGGGAGGGGTCGCTGCATTCACCCGACGAGCTGAAGCTTCTCGTCGCGGCGAGCCAGGAGGCGGGACTGCTGCATCAAGCCCAGCAGGAGGTCGTTGATCGCGTCTTCAACATCGGCAACCGGCGTATCGCCGACATCATGACGCCGCGCCGCGACGTAAACTGGATCGACGCCGACGATAGTCCCGAGGAGATGCTGCGCACCATCCGCGAATGCCGCCACGAGCAGCTTCTTGTCGGCCGCGGCGACGTCGACGAACCGCTGGGCATGATCTTGAAGAAGGACCTTCTCGAGCAGGTGCTCGACGGCAAGGCTCTCGATCCGATGGCAGTGATCCGCCAGCCAGTCACCGTTCACGAGGGAACGGCGATCTTCCGCGTGCTTGAGCAATTCAAGAAAGCGCCGGTGCGCCTGGCGATCGTCATCGACGAATATGGCAGCCTGGAAGGCATCGTCACGCAGACCGATCTGCTTGAAGCCATCGCCGGCGACCTGCCTGGCGTGGAAGGAGAAGAAGCAGACATCGTCGTGCGCGAGGATGGTTCGCTGCTGATCGACGGCATGATGCTGGCGCACGACGCGTTTGCGCGCCTCGGCTTCCGATCGGGTTCGGCGGAAGGTGATTTTCACACGATTGCCGGCTTTGCCCTGTTCCAGCTTGGCCACCTTCCGGATGCCGGTGAAACCTTTGACTATGAGGGCTGGCGCTTCGAGATCATCGACATGGATGGCAAGCGCATCGACAAGCTGCTCGCCCGCCGGGGGGCTGGATGATGCATCCAACAGTGCCGGAAATCGCGGCAGCCCTGCACGCTCCACAAATGCTGTCCGCGTCTGTCATCGACACTGGGCAGAACAATTTCGTTCTGGCCACCGACACACTGATCGTGCGGGTGCCACGGCACAGCCAGGCCCGAAGCGATCTTGCGTGGGAAGCCAACGTCCTTGCCGTTTTGGCCTCGCAGCTGCCCTTGCCTGTACCCGCAACGGAACTGCGCACCATCGGCACGCATGCAATCGCGGTTCATCCCAAATTGCCGGGCAAACCTTTGCTCTCAGTCGCAGAGCTGGATGACGAGCACAAACAGGAACTGGCGAGTAGCCTCGCGGGCTTTCTCCGTGATATTCACGCCATTGCCCTCGACGCCCTGCCAGCCCGCGCAGCAGATGACCATCTTG
The DNA here is from genome assembly GCF_056400805.1 of Aminobacter sp. P4_H6_2. Taxonomy (NCBI): domain Bacteria; kingdom Pseudomonadati; phylum Pseudomonadota; class Alphaproteobacteria; order Hyphomicrobiales; family Phyllobacteriaceae; genus Aminobacter; species Aminobacter sp. P4_H6_2. The sequence goes on along the minus strand of NZ_JBFUKO010000131.1, from coordinate 5,164 downwards.
CCGAATGGCGCGATCTGTTCAGCAAGGTCGAGGCAAAGGTGTTTCCGCTTGTGCCTCGCGAAATCGGCGCGTCCATCCGCGATCGGTTCGACAGTTTCCTCGCAGATGGCAACGAACCTCCGGCACGAGCCATCATCCACGGCGATTTCGGTCCGGGAAATATCCTCATCGACGGTGGCTGCGTTTCGGGCATCATCGACTTCGCCGGATCCGGACCCGGCGATCCAGCCTATGACTTTGCAAGCTTGTCTGCCGGCTTGGGCGATGATTTCGTTGCGCTGATGGAGCCGCATTATCCAGACATGGCGATGATGCGGGACCGTGTCCGCTTCTATCGCGGCACCTTCCCACTGCTGGACGTGCTCTTTGGAGTGGAGCACGGCGATGCAAATGCGCTCGAAGCAGGACTGGAAACGTTGATGCGCGGACCATCGCCGCAAAAATCCTGAGCCCACGGCCACCGGTCGCGCCGATTTTTGGGGCTTGCCCCTCCGCCAAATCGCCGCTTCGGCGCCTATCTCTGCCGCGCTGGTTCGGCGTGGCCGATGACGCGGCCGACATTTGGATGCAGGGACCTGATTTCCCGCTCCAACTGGTCGACGGCGGCATGCGCCTCCGTCACCGGCATGTCAGGCGGAAGCCTGCAATGAAAGTTCACGATCAGCCCGATGCTCGTCGCGCGGATGCGAACATTGTGGACGTCCTTCACAACCCCTCCTTGCGCTGCGGACGCGACCAAGGAGCGCTCGATGTCGCGATGCTCCTCGCTTGAAGGGGCCCCGCCATCCAGCCATTCGGCCGTCTTGGGTTCGATATGGGTGTCTATTTCAGTATCTTTGCCGACTTCCTGGCGGATTGCGGCCTCAAGGTCGCTTGCGACGGCATGGGCCTGGTCGAGGCTGAGGTCGGCGTCCACTTCAATGTCCAGGCTGATCGACAGGTCCTTGCCCACACGCTGCACGGTCAGCCGATGGATGGCGGCGCCCCGGTTCGCCGCGATAATGCGAACTTGCGTTTCGATGCTTTCGTCGTCAACCGACCGTGCTTCGGTTTCGACAGTCACTTCGGCGTTCGGAAATCCCTCATGCACGGCGCGCACGATTTCGGCCTTGACGCTGGCGAGGCGCTCGGGCGACAGCGCCCGGGAGACGGCGACRAGCACTTCGACGAAGGGGGCGGCACCTGCCATGCGTACCCGCGTGCGAATGACTGCAACAACATCGGGAACCTTGTTCACTGCCGCCTGGATCGTCGAATCCATGCCCTCCGGTGCCGCGTCGACCAGCGATGCGAAGGCGCGGCGACCAAGCTTGACCGCAGCCACGACGATGAAGCAGGCGACAATCAACGCGGCGATGGCGTCGGCCGACAGGTAGCCAAGGGTGACGAGAACGATGCCGATGAGGACGACACCTGAGGAGAGCATGTCAGCAAAAAAATGCAAGGCGTCCGCCTCAAGCGCAGGACTGCCTGTCGCCATCGCAACCCGGCGCAGCGCCCGGACACGCCAAAAATCGACAATGATCGACACCACCAGCACTGCAATCGCGATGGGGGCGGCTTCGATCTGGTGCGGTTCACCGAAAAGGCGCCTGATGGCCTCGAACCCAATCCAACCGGCAGCGCCAAACAGCAGCAGGACCTGGAACAGGGCGGCCATGCTCTCCATCTTGCCGTAGCCGTAGTGGTGAACCTCATCGGCCGGCTTGTTGCTGACGCGCACGGCCCACCAGGTGACAAGCGTCGCGACAAAATCCAACGACGAATTAACGCCTTCCGAAATGAGGCCGATACTGCCGGTCAGAAAGCCGATTGCGAACTTCGAAAGGGCAAGAAACGCGCTCGACAGCATCGAAACGAGCGCCACCCGTTCTTTGTCTTTTTGCATGAAATTTCTCTTCTTCGGACAAGCGGCGACATGGATTGTCGTGCGCCTGGAGGTTGATCGACCTCGGTCTTGCAGAGCCGGTGAAACACCGACCGGGCGCGCCACGCGGCTTGCGCGAGCATGTTGACGCGCTCCCGCTTGCAAGCGGTTGCTACTCCCCGATACGCAGTCAAGCAAGCTGAAGGCTGAAAAAAGTCAACAATTACAATTGCTTGCTGTTGAGAGCCATTTGCATGTGCGCATTTGCAGAAGCAAGACACGCCGCGCCCGACCCGCATCTCTCCAAGGCYGGCCGATGACGTTGTCGTGGAAGATTTACACCCTGACATGAACCGGCGCGCAGCAGCAGCGCTCGGCAATTTGGTCAATCGGCACAAGCTGCCTGCGCCAGCAATGGCCAGCTGAGACGTGTCATCGGAACCAAACGCAGCGACCGAGGCTAAGCCCGGGTGCTGAGGCTTAAGCCGGAGCCTTCGCCAGGGTCTCCAGGTTGGTGCGCAGCGCGTCGACCGGTTGCTGCAGGATCGCCGCGACGCCAGGTATCGACAGGACCTGATCGAGATGCTTGTTGATCGTCGGCATTGAGGCCGTGATGACGGTGGCGAGCGCGCCACGCCCTGCCGTTGGCAGCTGCGCGGCAAGTCCGCCAATCTTGCCGAATTGCGCCTGCGCGTCCTGAAGCTTGGGCAGGGCGGTCTCGGCGGTTGCCGCATCCTTGACCCCATTCAACGAGTTGTTCAGCAGATCGAGTGCGGAAGTGGTCTGGTTGGCAATGTCGGTCCCACCAGGCACGCCCTTGAGTGCTGTCAAAGCCTGCATGGCGCTGGCTGCCAAGCCGCCTGGGGCAACGGATGCTGTCGTTTCCGGGGAGGCCGCCATCGGCTGGGTTTGCGTTCCGGCCTGTTCCCTGACGGGCGGTGTCGTTCTATGGCCGAACATCCACCATCCGGCGGCCAGAACGACGGCGAGCGGGATGGCCCAATATGCCCAGTTCATCGACGAAGCTGTGGATGTGGCTGCTCGCGAAGCCGGCTGAGGGGCGTAGGTTGCGGTTTGCGGCGCCGGGCTTGCGGCGCGGGTGGTCTGTCCGGCCACGCCAGCAATATCGCCGAGCAAGCCTGATCCCTTCAGGAGGTCGCCAAATCCGGCGGGCAGTGCAGCCTGGATGTTGGCTTTCTGCGAACTCAACATCCGGGCCAGGCCCGATGCATCAAGATTGCCGGCGGTGGCCTGCGTTGCCAGTGCGCCCGTAACCACGGGGGCGAGAAGTCCGAGCAAAGACGAGGATGCGCCGGGGTCGACGCCGGCGAATCTGGATATCGTGCTGGCAAGCGTTTGCGTGGTCGAGCCTCCGAAAAGAGACGAAACCATATTTAGCCCGTTTTGCTCGAGGGTCTTTTGGCCTGATCCACCGAGTACACTGTTCAAGCTGTCCAGGATGCCAGGCGACTGTTGCGACACCGTATCATAGAGTTTTCGCGCTCCATCAGGCGTGGCGGCCACCTTGGCGAACCCTCCGAACAGCGCGGGTACTGTTGCCGAGGCGACCTTCTGTGTCGCGTTGGCGTCCAGGCCAAAAACAGCCGCGATCCTGCTGATCATGTCGGGTGTCAGGGATTGCATTACGAGCGAGATGAGATTTGTTGCCACGATCGTCCTCCTCCTGTGTTGGGAGTGTAGGGGACCTCGGCGATCATGACTGCACGGGAAACCGCCGTGGTCGGGCTATTGGACGGCTAGGTCCAGCCACTGAGTTTAACAGCCGTGCGGTCGTATCACCAGTTGTATTTAAGCTGCGTCTAATTAGATGTGGTGGCGGCGCCCGCGCGGGCCGAGGCTATCTATGGAAGCCGTCAGCAACCCACGTACCGCACCCGGTCTTTGAACAAATGGCCGAGGTTGACGGTCGGGGCCTTTGAACCCAGCTCGCCGAGATGCCACGTGACGCATGGTGGTGATTTGAGAGCAGGCGTGGAGAGGTTTTCCACGGCGGGGACGTTCCCTTGTGCGCCTTCCTTAACTATCGCGATCCTTCAACCTGCAAGATTTGCCTCATAAAGCGCCACCATCTGTCACCCTCTGTCAGCATGCAGCGTGGATAGCCGCGCGCGCTTTTCCACGCCCTCCAAACCTGCCGTATCATTCCCCCATCGTCCTTACGGGACCTGGTGCGCACCGGGTATCAGGAAGGGCGGCGGTGACCTCCCGCCACGGTGTCGGTATCCGTGGCTCCGAGGGCCCGACGACAGGCCGGCGTTTTCCGGTGCAGGTTTCCGCAAATGGAATGCTGCGCGGCGGGGAAATGCGGAAAAGCCGCGGCGATTGTCCATGGAATGTACATGGAGCRGCGCTGTGACCGGCCAACCTTGGGACAGACACCGAGCGGGGCGCGAGGTCGCGCCAGCTAATATCTACTCGGAAGGCACGGCCTCGCGCCCCGCTTCCCGAACTACCTCCCGAAAATGGGAGTGTTCTTTGACAATGGCCAGGCGCKAAAGCGAGCGTGGCRGTGAACAAGTGTGGCTCTCGGGATGACGAGGCAGCGGTGTGCACGACCATACCTTCTCCCGCTTGGGAAGAAGCGGAGTGCCACGCCTCAATATCCCGCGTTTCGGTCGACGACATTTTCCAGTGGCGCTCCGCGCTCAAACGCATCCATCTGCTTGAGCATGGCTGGCACCAGATGCGCTGGGTCGGAGGTCGCCGCAGCATGCGGCGTCACGAACACCTTGGGGTGGTTCCACATCGGGCTGGTCTTGGGCAGTGGCTCGACCTCGAACACGTCGAGGCTCGCTTCCTTCAGCGTGCCGTCGTCGAGTGCACGCAAAATGTCGGCGTCGCGCTGCAGCTTGCCACGCCCGGCATTGATCAGCACAGCGCCGCCCAACCCGTTGCGCCGGCGCAATTCCTTAAGCAGGCCATAGTTGATGATGCCTTTGGTCGCGTCCGTCAACGGAAGCAGAACAACCAGGATGTCTGTGGCATTGAGGAACGGCACCAGCCCGGCATCGCCGCTGAAGGTGGTCACGCCGGCGACCTCTTGGGGCCTGCGGCTCCAGCCATTGATGCGAAAGCCAACGGTCTTGAGCACCTCAGCCGACGCGCGGCCGAGATTGCCCATGCCCATGATGCCGACCGAAATGTCCTCGGCCGGCCGCTGCGGCGGTTCGTGCCAGGCCTTCTTGGTTTGCTGCGTGCGGTAGAGTTGGCCCTGGCGATGGTGATCAAGCACCCGCCACAGCACATATTCAGTCATGTATTGGGTGAGGTTGTCGG
>NZ_JBFUKO010000130.1:0-10772 GCF_056400805.1 Aminobacter sp. P4_H6_2 | reverse complement strand
ATCTACGGCATCTCGGCCTTCGGCCTCGCCAACCAGCTGTCGATCCCGCGCGAAGAAGCCTCGGATTACATCAAGAAGTATTTCGAACGCTTCCCCGGCATCCGAGCCTATATGGACGAGACCAAGGCGTTCTGCCGCGACAACGGCTATGTCGAGACCATCTTCGGCCGCCGCATCCACTACCCGGAAATCCGCTCTTCCAATCCTTCTGTTCGGGCCTTCAACGAGCGCGCCTCGATCAATGCGCGCCTGCAGGGCACGGCCGCCGACATCATCCGCCGCGCCATGATCCGCATGGAGGACGCCCTTGTCGCCGCCAATCTGTCGGCGCGCATGCTGCTGCAAGTGCACGACGAACTGATCTTCGAGACCGTGGAGAGCGAAGTCGCTGCAACCATCCCGGTCGTGCGCCATGTCATGGAAAACGCCGCCATGCCGGCGGCGTCGATGTCGGTGCCGCTGCATGTCGATGCCAACGCGGCCGACAGCTGGGACGAGGCGCACTGAGATGGCGCTCGCAACGTCGTCGAACCTTTCGACGTTGCTCTCCTTCGCGCTGACGTCGCTCATCATCGAGCTGACGCCGGGGCCGAACATGACCTATCTGGCACTGGTGTCGGCCAGCGAAGGCCGGCGCGCGGGCTTCGCAACCGTGGCCGGCATCGCGCTCGGCCTCGCCACCATAGGCATCATTGCCGCCCTCGGCGTCACCGAACTGATCCAGGCTTCCGACCTGCTCTACGAAGGGCTGCGATGGGCCGGCGTGCTGTTTCTGCTTTATCTCGCATGGGAAGGCTGGAAAGGCGGCGGTGAGGCCATCGCAAACGACAGCGACGCCGACCGGCGCTATTTCACGCGCGGGCTCGTCACCAACCTGCTCAACCCGAAGGCTGCGGTCTTCTACGTCGCGGTGCTGCCGACCTTCATCGTCGCCGATCGCCCGGTGCTGTCGCAGACGATCACGCTGACCGCGATCTATGTCGCGGTTGCAACCGGCATCCATGCGCTGATCGTCGTGCTTGCGAGCCGGCTCGAACCGCTGCTCAACGACGCGCGCATAGAAACCATCGCACGGCGCGCGCTTTCGGCTCTGCTGGCGGCGGTTGCGATCTGGTTTGCGTTTTCGACGGCGCGGTAAATCTTACGCGGCGAGTGCCGCGCATTTGGCGCAGGTGCCACGGAATTCGATGACAGCCTTCTTGGCGACGAAGCCGGTCGAACCGACCCAATCATCCAGGCGCTTGCCGATCAGCTCATCGGAGATTTCCGTGACCTGGCCGCAGGTGTCGCAGATGGCGAAGGCCGTCATGCGGTGGTTGTGATGGCTGTGGTCGTGCGGCTCAGAACAGGCGACGAAGGCGTTCAGGCTTTCCAGCCGATGGACAAGCCCGTCCTTCAGCAGCACCTCAAGCGCGCGGTAGACCTGCAGGGGCGCGCGGAAGCCCTCGTCGCGCAGCTGGTCGAGCAGCGTGTAGGCGCTGAGCGGCCCGGTCGCCACTTCGAGTTTCTCCAGAACCTTTTGCTGGTTCTTCGTCAGCGTAGCCCGCGCCGCCATTTTTCCGTTTGCACCTTCCTCGGCCAGGCCAATGCCCGGACGGAACAATCCATCGCCTAAGATGGCGATTGGACAAGGGTTTTGCTAGCGCGTCCGGCCGGCAAAGACAATCTGCCCCAAAGGCAAGCGGCGGGAACGCCCGCCGCCTGCACGTTCACAAGCTTTGGCTTGGGCTCACTTCTTCGGCCGTGCCGGGCCTTCGCGCTCGGACGAACGCGCCCAGAGGTTGATGTCGGCCTCGCGGGCATAGGTATCGATCTCGGCCAGTTCGGCGTCGCTGAAGGTCGCATTCTTCAGCGCGCCAACGCAATCCTCGACCTGCTCGGGGCGGCTTGCGCCGATCAGCGCCGAGGTGACGCGACCGCCACGCAACACCCAGGCCAGCGCCATCTGCGCCAGTGTCTGGCCGCGGCGTTCGGCAATGCCGTTGAGCGCGCGGATATTGGCGAGGTTCTTGTCGTTGAGGAAGGCCGGCCGCAGCGACTTGCCTTGTGCGGCGCGACTGTCTTCGGGCACGCCCTTGAGGTACTTGCCGGTCAACATGCCCTGCGCCAGGGGCGAAAACACGATCGACCCGATGCCGAGCCCGTCGAGGGCGTCGAGCAGGCCATCGTCCTCGACCCAGCGGTTGATCAGCGAATAACTCGGCTGATGGATCAGGCATGGCGTGCCCAGACGCTTCAGAATGTCGGCCGCTTCGCGGGTGCGCTGGGCGTTATAGGAGGAGATGCCGGCGTAAAGCGCCTTGCCCGAGCGGACCGCATGATCGAGCGCGCCCATGGTTTCTTCCAGCGGCGTGTCCGGGTCGAAGCGGTGCGAATAGAAGATGTCGACATAGTCGAGCCCCATGCGCTTCAGGCTCTGGTCGAGGCTCGCCAGCACATATTTGCGGCTGCCCCACTCGCCGTAAGGCCCCGGCCACATGTCGTAGCCGGCCTTGGTCGAGATGATCATCTCGTCGCGCAGACCGGCGAAATCGGTACGCAGGATCTCGCCGAACGCCGTTTCGGCCGAACCGGCGGGCGGGCCATAATTGTTGGCGAGATCGAAATGGGTGATGCCGAGGTCGAAGGCCTTTTGGCAAATGTCGCGCTTGGTCTTGTGCGGCGTGTCCTCGCCGAAATTGTGCCACAGCCCGAGCGAGATCGCCGGAAGCTTGAGCCCCGAACGGCCGCAGCGGTTGTAGACCATGTTTTCGTAGCGATTGGCGGCCGGCTGCCAGGTCATGATGCTGTCCTCGGAAAAAAGGGGAATCGGCGCTTTCGCACCGCTCCCCCTTCTTAGCTCATTTTGGCGCGGCGAGGAGCCCCCTTGCTGCTGCCGGCCCAAGCGGCTCCGGCCGTTCGCAGGTCGTCTGCATCTCGACAAACTTCTTCGTCTCGCCCGATTTCAGGATACCGGTCATCACGTCGATGACGTGATTGGCGAGTTCGAGCGAGCAGCGGTGCGGCCTGCCCTGCATGATCGCCAGTGCCATGTCGGCCAGGCCCGCCGTGCGGTAATTGGCCATCATGCCGTGCGCGTGCTTCTCGTTGGCCMTGGAGAACGGGTGATCCCATTTCGGCAGCGTCTTCACCGGCTTTTCGCCCTTGGTGTAACGCAACTCGCCGCCGAAGAAATTGGGGTCCGGCATGTGGATCGTGCCCGCCTCGCCATAGAGTTCCATCGGCGAATGGGCGTTGTCCCAGACATCCCAGYTGGCGTTGAAGGTCAAGACCGCCCCGCTCTCAAACTCCATCAGCGCGAGGATCGTGGTCGGTGTCGTCACCGGGATCTTTTCGCCGGCACGCGGCTTTGACGAGATCGTGCGTTCCTTGGCCGGAATCGATGACAAAGCGGCAACACGTTTCACCGGCCCGATCAGCTGGACGAGATTGGCGATGTAGTAGGGTCCGAGGTCGAGGATCGGCCCGCCGCCCGGTTGGAAGAAGAAGTCGGGATTGGGGTGCCAGTGCTCCATGCCGTGGCTCATCACATGGCAGGTGCCCGAGGTGATCTTGCCCAGCTTGCCTGTGTCGATCAGATGGCGCGCCAACTGGTGCGAGCCGCCCAGGAAAGTGTCGGGCGCCGAACCGATGCGCACGCCCTTCTTTTCCGCGCGCTTCTTGAGGTCAAGCCCGTCCTTGATCGCCAGAACGAACGGCTTTTCCGAATAGACATGCTTGCCGGCGTCGATCGCCTGCTTGGAGACCTCGTAGTGTACCGCCGGAACGGTCAGATTGACGACGATGTCGATGTCCTTTGACGCCAGCAGTCCTTCGACCGTCTCGGCGCGCAGCTTGAATTCCTTCGCCCTTGCTTTCGCCGCATCCATGTTGATGTCGGCGCAGGCCCGCATCTCGATGCCCTTGAACTCGGGGGCGCGCGCAAAATAGGTCTTCGAGATGTTGCCGCAGCCGATCACCCCGACGCCGAGTTTCCTTGCCATATGATGCTCCCTAAAAGGTCTTGGCGGCTTTGATCGAGCGACGCGCGAAGCGTTCGAAATCGGCCGGATTGTCGTGTTCCATGACGAAATATTTTGCCGGCGTGCGCTTGCGCAGAGCTGTCACCAGCCCCGCCCAGTCGACCGTGCCGTGGCCGACATCGGACCAGCCATCCTCGTTGGCCGCCTCGCCCTGGGAGGCAATGTCCTTGACGTGAACGGCCATGATTCGCGGGCCGAACTCCTCGATCCAGTGCAACGGATCGGAACCGCCACGGATCACCCAGGCGACATCCATCTCCCAGCCGATCTCGGGCGCGGCCGCAAAGATCATGCGCTGGGGCATCGAGCCATATTTGAACGGCACGAATTCGAAATCATGGTTGTGCCAGGCAAAGTCGAAACCGGCCTTGTGGGCTGTGTCGCCGACACGCGCCAGCCTGCGTCCGAAATCGCGCCAACCCTCGGCATCGACAGGCCGATCCGACGCTTCGAGATAGGGGCAGGCCATCAGCTTCATGCCCAGAGTGGTGGCGATATCGGCTGCGCGCCCAAAATCCTTTTCCAGCAGGTCGATGCCGAAATGGCCGCTCGGCATGGTGAGGCCGTTCTTGTCGAGCTCGTCGCGAAACGCCTGCGGGTTCTCGTAGACCCCGCCAAAGCCCTCGACCTGTGCGTAGCCGAGTGAAGCGAGCGTCTCGAGCACATTCTCCCAAGGCTGGAAGTTGCGGGCGCTGTAGAGTTGAAATGACCAGTCCATGTTCTTTGTCCGGTTGGGTTGATGTCAGATGCGGTTGCCGCTTTGGCCGTCAAACAGCGAGGCGCGCGCCGGATCGAAGCCGATGCGGAGCTGTTCGCCTGAGTGCAGGTGACGTTCGGCCTCGACGCGGAAAGCAAAGCCCTGGCCGCCGAGCCGCGTCCAGACCAGCGTGTCGGCGCCCATCGGCTCGACGATCTCGACACTGGCGTCTGTGGCGAACGGCATCGCGCGTGCCGCCTCGCCAAGCGCAACATGCTCGGGGCGGATGCCGAAGACCGCCTTGCCGCGTGTCGGATTGCCATCGAAACCATAGCGGCCGAGCGGGATGCTTGTTCCGGCAACCGCGAAGGCAGGCTCCGCACCGGCCTCGACCTCGCCGTCCAGGAAATTCATGCCCGGCGAGCCGAGGAAGCCGGCAACAAAGCGGTTGACCGGGCGGTTGTAGATCACCTGCGGCGCGTCGAGTTGCTGGATCACCCCGCCCTTCATCACAGCTATGCGATCGGCCAGCGTCATCGCCTCGATCTGATCGTGGGTGACGTAGATCATGGTGTTGGCGAGCTTCTGGTGCAGCCGCTTGATCTCGACGCGCAGCTCCGAGCGTAGCTTGGCGTCGAGATTGGACAGTGGCTCGTCGAACAGAAACACGTCGACATCGCGCACCAGCGCCCGCCCGATCGCCACACGCTGGCGCTGGCCGCCCGACAGGGCCGCCGGCTTGCGCTTGAGCAAGGGTTCGATCTGCAGGATTTCGGCCGCGCGGGCGACACGCTTGGCGATCTCGTCCCTGGCGATGCCCGCCGTCTTCAGCCCGAACGACAGGTTCCCCTCGACGGTCATCTGCGGGTAGAGCGCATAGGACTGGAACACCATGCCGATGCCGCGGTCCTTGGGCTCCTCCCAGGTGACGTTCTTGCCGTTGATGAAGATCTGGCCTTCCGACACGTCGAGCAGGCCAGCGATGCAGTTGAGCAACGTCGACTTGCCGCAACCTGAGGGGCCGAGCAGTACCAGGAACTCGCCTTCCGGCACGTCGAGATTGAGCGCCTTCAACACGTCGAAGGTACCGAAACTGAGCGAGACATCCTTGACCACGACGCTTGTCATGCCCTCACCCCTTGACCGCGCCGGCGGCGATGCCGCGCACGAAAAGCTTGCCGGAAATGAAGTAGATGACGAGCGGGACCAGCCCCGTCAGCAGGGTTGCCGCCATGTTGACGTTGTACTCCTTCACGCCCTGTACGGCGTTGACGATGTTGTTGAGCTGGACCGTCATCGGATAGGTGTCGGGCTTGGTGTAGACGACACCGAACAAGAAATCGTTCCAGATGCCCGTAACCTGCAGGATGATCGCCACTACGAAGATCGGCAGCGACATCGGCAACATGATCCGGAGATAGATGGTCCAGAAGCCGGCGCCATCGACACGCGCCGCCTTGAACAATTCTTCCGGCAGCGAGGCGAAATAGTTGCGGAACAACAGCGTCAGGATCGGCATGCCGAAGATGCAGTGCACCAGCACCAGCCCCCACAGCGAACCGTATAGGCCGATCTCGCGCAGCACTATGACGATCGGATAGAGCATCACCTGATAGGGAATGAAGGCGCCGATCACGAGGATGGTGAAGAAGATGTCGGCGCCCTTGAAGCGCCAGTTGGCAAGTGCGTAGCCGTTGACCGAGGCAATGGCGATCGACAGGAACACCGACGGCACTGTGATGCGCACCGAGTTCCAGAAGCCCCGGCTGAGCCCGTCGCAATTGAGCCCCGTGCAGGCGCTCGACCATGCCTTGACCCAAGGCTCGAAAGTGATCTCCATCGGCGGCGAGAAGATGTTGCCGAGGCGGATTTCCGGCATCCCCTTCAGCGACGTCACCACCATCACGTAGAGCGGCAGCAGGTAGTAGATCGCGACCACCGCGAGCGTGCCGTAGATGAAGATGTTGCGGCGGGAGAATCTGCGCCTCGGTCTTGGCCCGCTGGGTCCGGCAATGGCACCAGCGCGGCCCGACGGGACCGGGGCCGCAGCTATGTCGGGCGCGGCACGAAGGACGTGGTCAACCATGGCGCCGCTTGCTCCCGAATTCGAGATAGGCCCAAGGCACGACAACGATGACCACCGTCAACAGCATCATCGTCGAGGCGGCAAAGCCCTGACCAAGGTTCTGCGCCAGGAACATGTAGTTGTAGACATATTTTGCCGGCACTTCAGACGCGATGCCGGGGCCGCCGCTGGTCTGTGCGACGACAAGGTCGTAGACCTTGACGATGCCGCTCGCGATGATGACCAGCGTGGTGACCAACACCGGCCGCATCATCGGGATGACGATGAAGACATAGGTCTTCCAGGTCGGAATGCCGTCGACGCGCGCCGCCTTCCAGATCTCGCCGTCGATGCCGCGCAGGCCCGCCAGCATCAGGCACATGATCAGCCCGGTGCCTTGCCACAGCCCGGCGATCAGGATGCCGTAAATGACGATATCGGCATTGTAGAGCGGGTCGAAAGTGAAGCTTAACCAGCCGAGATTGCGCACAACCTGCTGGATGCCGAAGTCAGGATTGAGGATCCATTGCCAGGCAAGGCCGGTGACGATGAAAGACAGCGCGAAAGGGTAAAGGAAGATGGTCCGGAAGGTGTTTTCGAAGCGGATCTTCTGGTCCATCAGCGCGGCCAGCAAAAAGCCGATGACCAGCGAAAAGAACAGCGTGCAGACGCCGTAGATGGCGATGTTTTCGACCGCCGTCAGCCAGCGCGGCGTCGCCCACAGGCGCTCATATTGTTCGAGACCAACGAAAGTCGCGCGCGGCAGAAGCTTGGAGTTGGTGAAGGAGTAAAACACCGTCCAGGCCGTGCCACCAACGAAGATCACCAGCGCGGTCAAGATCATCGGGATCGACGCGATCTTGGCGCTCAGGTTTCGAAACAACCGGCTCGGCCGGCCCGCCTCGGTCGGGGTCATCGGTCGGGTTCCATGGTGCTTTGGGCAATCTGCCGGTCCCTCCCCTCAGGGACCGGCAGAGCGCCGCTGTCAGCTGCCGCATCAGAACGAGGTCCACCCACCCCGGCGAACAGCCGAAGTGTCTGTCGCTCTAGTCCGCAGCGGCGATGATTGCGGCAAAGCGCTTCTGTGCGTCCGCCGGCGTCAGTTGTTTGTTGGCGAAGAACTCGACGAACAGGTCGTTGACCTGGGTGACCGAGTCTGCCGACATCAGCTGGTCCGGGGCAGCGATGATGTTGCCCTTGGCCAGGATCTCGAGTCCCTTTTTCATGCAGTCATTGGCGGCCTTCAGATCGACATCGCCACGAACCGGCAGCGAGCCCTTCTTGAGGTTGAAGGCAACCTGCGTTGCCGGCGACAACATCACCGAAGCCAGCACCTCCTGCGCCTTGGCCTTTTCAGGATCGGTCTGCTTGGGGAAATAGAAGGCATCGCCGCCGGTCGAGATGATCTCGTGAACGCCGAGGCCCGGCAGGCAGGTGTAGTCCTTGCCAGCTGTCTGCCCGGCAATCTGGAACTCGCCCTGGGCCCAATCGCCCATGATCTGGCCGCCAGCCTTGCCGTTGATGACGAGCGACGTCGCCTGGTTCCATTCCTGGACATTGGACTTGGCCGACATGGCGCGCGCCTGGTCGGCCGCGGCAAAGACCTTGGCCATCTCGGGGCCAGCGGCCAAGGCGGCGTCCTTGTCGCCAAACACTTTCTGGAAAGTCTCAGGTCCGGCGAGCGCCACGAGGATCACTTGGAAAGCAAGCGTCGTCTGCCAGGGCTGCTGGCCAAGCGCGAGCGGCACGATGCCGGCCTTTTCCAGCGCTGGAGCGGCTGCCACGAACTCGTCCCAGTTCTTCGGCACGGCAACGCCAGCGTCGGCGAAGGCTTTGTTGGAAAGCCACAGCCATTGCTGCGAGTGGATGTTGACCGGCACGCAATAAATCTTGCCGTCCAGCGTACAGCCATCGAGCAAGCTCTTGGGGTGGATGAAGTTGGCCCAGCCCTCTTTCGCGGCGAGTTCGGTGAAGTCGCGCATCAGCCCGGCCTTGACCAGCTCTTCCGCCTGGCGTCCATGGTTGAACTGGGTAGCACCCATCGGGTCGCCGCCAGTGATGCGTCCGATCATGACCGGACGGGCAACGTCGCCGGAGCCGGCAATGGCACCGTCGACCCATTTATTGCCGGTGGCATCGAACGCCTTGGCGAGTTCGGCAACAGCCGCCGCTTCGCCGCCAGAGGTCCACCAGTGCGTCACTTCGAGATCCGTCGCGGAAGCCGAACCGGCGGCCCCAAACGCGACTCCCGCCGCCAATACAGCGGTCGTCAGCCTATAACGCATCGTACTCCTCCCTGAATCTGAAACGTTACAGATTGGGAGGTTAAGCGAAGTCTGGAGACCGCGCAATGGCCGACACGGCAGACAACGCGATTTTGTTCGCGTCTCGAACTAAAGGCGTAAGGTCGCCGACAAGCAACGAACGACTATAATTCCGTCGCAATGCAGCATTTATGGCGCAAATCGCCAATCGAATCAATGGCAGGCGCGCATGCTGCGGCGCACGATTTCTGGGCACCCCAGCCGACATTTCACCCCGCCATTCTATTTCAGCCTGCTCAATCTGTATCGTTACAGTTCTTGCCGGAAGCCCTTGCAAGGTTCATGATGCAAATGCGATATGCGCCGAGCAAGGAATCCGGCGGACATGGCCATGAACGACAAGATACCGCCGGACGAAAGTGTGGAGCAGGCGAGCGGCGGCGAGGCCAATCCGCCGACGCTGAAGACAATCGCCTTCATGACCGGCCTTGGCGTCACGACCGTTTCACGCGCGCTGAAGGATGCGCCCGAAATCGGTGCGGCGACCAAGCAGCGCGTGCAGCTTGTCGCGCGCCAGATCGGCTACCGACCCAACCGTGCCGGGGTGCGCCTGAGAACCGGCAAGACCAACGTCATCTCGCTCGTGCTCAACACCGAAGAGCAGATCGGCGGCTTCGTTTCCGACCTGATCTACGGCATCTCCGAAGCCCTGGCGCAGACGCCCTATCACCTCGTGGTCACGCCCTATTCGCGCAACAACGACCCGCTTGAGCCGGTGCGTTATGTCGTCGACACGGCCTCCGCCGACGGCGTCATCATTTCGCGCACCGAGCCCGACGACAAACGCGTGCGCTACATGACCGAACGCGGCATGCCCTTCGCCGCCCATGGCCGCACGCATATGGGCATCGAGCATGCGTTCCACGATTTCGACAACTATGCCTATTCGGTCGAGGCGGTGAAGAAGCTGGCGAGCCTCGGGCGCAAGCGACTGGCCTTGCTCGCCCCGCCTTCCAATCTCAGCTATTACCAGCACATGCGCGATGGCTTTGCCGACGCGCTGATGGAGCACGGCTTGAGCGAGGTGCCGTTCCCGACCGCCACTGTCGATCACTCGATCGAAGATATCCGCAAGCTCACCGCCGATTTGATGCGCCGCCCCAACCGTCCTGACGGCTTTGTCAGCGGCGCGGGAGCCGGCACGTTTGCGCTGGTCGCAGGTGTCGAGGATGCCGGCTTCAAGCTCGGCCAGGATGTCGACATCGTCTCCAAGCAGTCGTCAAAGCTGCTGCACCTGCTTCGGCCGCAACTCTACGTCGTCAACGAGGACGTCAGGCTTGCCGGCGCAGAGCTTGCGCGCGCCGTGATTGGCCGCATCGCCGGCCGCGACATTGCTTCGCTGCAGAGCCTCAGCAAGCCAAGCGCGGTCGAAGCCTACGAGACGCCRACGCCGACAAATTCGAGCACCTGAGAAAGCCCCTCACCCTTACCCTTGTAACTTGAACGTTGCCGCATCTGCTATTGTTAGCGGTGCGGTGGCGGACGGGAGACCGAAGTTCCTTTGGGACACCAAGCCCGTGGGAGAGCTTGGGTCTTCGTCCGCCGTTCCATCGACCCCGAACAGTCGCCAGGGCCGCAAGCGAAGCCCGATTAGGCAAGGATGGGAGAAGATGGACGCTGCTTTTGTCGTTGTAGGGATCGATGTCTCGAAGGAGCGGCTCGAC
>NZ_JBFUKO010000129.1:0-10782 GCF_056400805.1 Aminobacter sp. P4_H6_2 | reverse complement strand
ACAACCATGCGCCCGGCAGCGTCGTCTCAACAAACTTCACGCTTGACGTCCCAACTTCGATTAGACAACCGCATCACAAGCAGGCTGTCGGCTTGTGGTCGAACTGGCCTCAAAGCGGACATTGGTCCACTATTGTTGCGGGTCCTGCATGCAGTCATGTTGACGACGAACCCGCTCCAAGAGCTCTAGAGCTTGCGCCCCAGAAGCTGCCCCAGCGCACCGAGAATGCCCTTTCGGAAGGCCAGGATGCAGAGCATGAACACGAGCCCCTGCACGATGGTCACCCAGGCGCCGAAGCCGGCCAGCTCATTCTGCATCCAGACGACCAGGCCTGCGCCAACGATTGGACCGAAGAACGTGCCCATGCCGCCTATCAGCGCCATAAGTACAACCTCACCAGACATGCCCCAGTAGACGTCGGTGAGGCTCGCAAGTTGGAACGCAACAGCCTTCATCGCGCCGGCTAGACCTGCAAAGCCCGCTCCAAGGACGAAGGCCAGCCACTTGTAGCCGTTCACCCGATACCCCAGCGAGACAGCCCGGGCCTCGTTGTCGCGAATGGCGCGCAGGGTCTGGCCAAACGGAGAATAGGTGATCCGGTAGAGCGCGAGCACGGCGAGGATGAAGACGGCTGCCACGAGCGCGTACAAGRCCCTGTCGTCGCGCAACGAGAACACGCCAAAGAGATCCCCGCGTGGAACCTGCTGGATGCCGTCCTCGCCGCCGGTGAATGGAGCCTGCAGGCTGAAGAAGTAGACCATCTGCGCGAAGGCGAGCGTGACCATGGCGAAATAGATGCCCCTCCTCCGCACGGCGAGCGCGCCGATCACCGCCCCCAGCCCCAGCGCCACCAGGACGCCGAAGAGAATGGCGAGTTCGGGCGTGAACCCCCAGATTTTCGCCGCGTGGGCTGCCGCGTAGGAGGAAAGACCGAAATAGGCGGCATGGCCAAAGGACAGCAGCCCGAGATTGCCCAGCATGAGGTTCAGCGACAATGCGAAGAGCGCGAAGCACAGCACCTTGACCACGAAGAGCGGGTAGAAGGCCAAGGGAGCGATGACGACGATCGCCACGAGCAGCAGCATGAGAAGCCGATGCGTACGCGACATGCCGAGCGGTGCGGCGGCGTGCATTAGGGGCGTTGCGATGGCTTGCGTGGCCGACATGTCAATCCTGCTTTCCGAAGAGGCCCGCCGGACGGACCAGCAGCACGATGGCCATAATGACGAAGATCACCGTAGACGAAGCCTGTGGCCAGAAAACCTTGGTCAGACCTTCGACAAATCCGAGCATGAAGCCTGTCAGGATCGCGCCCGAAATCGAGCCCATGCCGCCGATCACCACTACGGCGAAGACGACAATGATGAGATCGCTGCCCATCATCGGGTTGACCGAGAAGATCGGCGCCGCCAGCACGCCAGCGAAGCCGGCCAACGCTACACCGAAGCCATAGGTCAGCGTGATGAGCAGCGGCACGTTGATGCCGAAGGCCTCGGTCAGCTGCGGCTTTTCGGTCGCCGCGCGCAGCCATGAGCCGACRCGCGTCTTCTCGATTGCGATCCATGTAGCCAGGCACACGATGACCGAGGCGACGATCACGAAGGCGCGCGACGCGGGCAGATACATAAAGCCGAGATTATAGCCGCCCTGGAGCCCCGGCGGCAAGGAATAGGCAAGGCCGGTCGCGCCGTAAAGGTTGCGAAATACACCGACCATGACGAGCCCCATGCCGAATGTCAGGATCATCCCGTAGAGATGGTCGAGATCGTAGATCCAGCGCAGGATGAAACGCTCTATGACGCAGCCGACAAGCCCGATGCCCAGCGGCACAAGGACAAGCGCCGTCCAGTAGTTGATCCCGAAGTAGTCGAGCAGCAGGAGCGCACCGAAGGCGCCAAGCATGTAGAATGCGCCGTGGGCGAAGTTCACGATGTTCAGCAGCCCGAAGATAATCGCCAGCCCGAGGCTGAGGATCGCGTAGAAGGCGCCGTTGATCAAACCCAGCATGATCTGGGTGGAGAACAATTGCAGCGGTATCCCGAAAATGAGCATGATTCCTCCTCAGACCCCGAGATAGCTGTTCAGCTTTTCGGCATGCGCGGCGATGTCGGTATTCGACATCATGTCGACGATAGTGCCGTGATCCATCACGTAGTGCCGGTCGGCCACCGTGGCCGCGAAGTGGAAATTCTGCTCGACCAAAATGACGGTGTAACCGCCTTCCTTGAGTTTGCGGATCATCGCGCCGATCTGCTGGACGATGACAGGAGCAAGGCCCTCGGTCGGCTCGTCGAGCAGCAGGAGACGCGCGCCCGTGCGCAGAATGCGCCCGATAGCAAGCATCTGTTGCTCGCCACCCGAAAGACGCGTGCCCTGGCTGCGCCGCCTTTCGGCAAGGTTCGGGAAAAGCTGGTAGATCTCGGCGACGGACATGCCCCCTGGAGCCACCACCGGGGGCAGCATCAGGTTTTCCTCCACCGTGAGGCTGGAGTAGATGCCGCGATCCTCGGGGCAGAAAGCGATGCCTGCACGCGCGATCTGACGCGACTGCGCGCCGCAGAGTTCCAGACCGCGGAACTTGATCGAACCGCGCTTGCGTTTGAGTATGCCCATGATGGCCTTGAGCGTGGTGCTTTTCCCTGCGCCGTTGCGGCCGAGCAGGGTCACGACCTCGCCTTGGTGCACGTCGAAATCCACTCCGTGCAGGACATGGCTCTCCCCGTACCAAGCTTCGAGACTACGAACCTGCAACATGGAGATGGCGGATGTCTCAGGCATGGGGCACACCAATATAGGCCTCGATGACGCGCGGATCGCGCGAGACATCGGAATAGACGCCTTCGGCGAGGACCTTGCCGCGCGCGAGGACAGTGATGCGGTCGGAGAGGTCGGCCACGACCGAGAGATTGTGTTCCACCATCACCACGGTGCGCCCGACAGCGACCTTGCGGATGAGGGCGGAGATGCGAGCGACGTCTTCCTGCGTCATCCCGGCCATGGGCTCGTCCAGCAGCAATACGCGCGGCTCCAGCGCCAGCGTGGTGGCGATTTCCAGTGCCCGCTTGCGGCCATAAGGCAGGTCGTCGGCGACATGCCCGGCATAGTCAGCCATGCCGACGGAGGAGAGCAGTTCCATCGCCTCATCATGGAGACATCCGAGCGCCCGGTCGGAACGCCAGAAATCCCATGAATCCCCATGCCGCCGCCGCTGCAGGGCAGTCCGGACATTCTCAAGCGAAGTCATCGAGCCGAAGACAGCAGAGATCTGGAACGAACGGACGATGCCCAAACGGCTGACATTGGCGGGGCTGAGGCCGGTGATGTCTCGCCCCTCGAAGCGGATGTTTCCTTCAGTGGGGGTCAGCACCTTTGTCAACAGGTTGAAGCAGGTGGATTTTCCCGCACCGTTCGGGCCGATGAGCGCATGAATCGTGCCGCGAGCGATGTCGAGGTTCACGCCGTCGACCGCGCGGAAGCCCTTGAATTCCATCACCAGGCCCGACGCACTCAGAACCATATCATCAGCCATTCAACGCCCCTTGCATTGGCGGGACCCCAGACCGGGTCCCGCGCACCATCTCGTCTTGCTTTGGCTTATTTCGCGACCAGCGGGCAGGCGCTTTCCGATAGGGGGCGGAACGCCTCGTCACCGGCCACGGTGCTGAGGATCTTGTAGTAGTCCCAGGGCCCGGTCGATTCTGCAGGTGACTTCACCTGTGCGAGATACATGTCGTGGACCATGCGGCCATCGTCGCGGATCACGCCGTTCTGAGCGAAGAAGTCGTTGACCGGGGTGGCCTTCATCTGGGCGATCACGGGGCCCGCACTATCGTCGCCGATCTTGGCGATAGCGTTGAGATAATGGGTGACAGCGGAGTAGACGCCCGCCTGCGACATGGTGGGCATGGCACCGTGACGCTCAAAGAAGCGCTTGGACCACGCGCGGCTTTCATCGGTCCGGTCCCAATAGAAGCCGGTCGTGAGGAAGAGCCCCTGCGCGGCTTCGAGACCGATAGAATGCACATCGGTCAGGAAGATCGCCAGACCGGCGATGCGCGCTTGCTGGGTCAGACCAAATTCCTGCGCCTGCTTCAGCGAATTGATCGTGTCCGTGCCGCCATTGGCCAACGCAATGACATTGGCGTTCGCAGCCGGAGCCTGAAGCAAATAGGACGAGAAATCGGCCGTGTTGAGCGGCGCGACCACGTTGCCAACCACCTCGGCGCCCGACGCCTTGACCACCGCCGAGACGTCTTTCTGCATGGTGTGGCCGAAGGCGTAGTCGGCGGTCAGAAAGAACCAGCGATTGCCGCCCTGTTCCACCATCGCCTTGCCGGTGGAAACGGCGACGGAGTAGGTGTCCCAAGTCCAGTGGATGCCGTTCGGCGAGCAGAATTCGTTGGTGAGGCTGGCGGTGCCTGCGCCCGAGGCGATCAGCACGCGGTTCTTTTCGCGGGCGAGGCCCTGAACGGCCAGAACCACTGACGAATTTGGCACATCGACGATGAGGTCTACGCCCTCGACATCGTACCATTGCCGGGCGATCTGCGTGCCGACATCAGCCTTATTTTGGTGGTCGGCACTGAGAAGTTCGACCGGTACACCGAGCTTGTCACCGAAGTCTTCGATCGCCATTTTCGCGGCAACGACCGAGCCCTGACCGGCGAGCGAGGAGAAGACCCCGCTCTGGTCCGTCAGCACGCCGATCTTGACGCCGCCGCCGGACATATCCGCATGCGCAGTGCCGGCCCAGGCCGCCGCGAGCGCGACGGACAACATAAGTCTTTTCATGAAATTTCCTCCCATTTCAGTGCCGCCACTCTAGGGTGCTGGCAGCACTTAGTCACAGCCGCATTGCAGACTTTCGTTCCGCAGTGCGGAATACATTAGAGCAGCGAACGGACCAGGYCGCCGTCGACAGCGATGTTCTGTCCGGTGATGTAGTTGGCGTGGCGCGAGCACAGGAATGCGCAGATCGGGCCGAAATCGTCGGCCTCGCCAAGCCGCTTGGCCGGCACGGAACTGGCCATCGAAGTGACGACCTCCGCCTCGCTGATGCCGTCGCGAGCGGCGCGGGCACGGATCACCCGGTCGAGCGCGCCGGTGGCCATCAGCCCGGGCAGGACGTTGTTCACCGTCACGCCCCGGTCCACCACCTCGCGCGCCAGCGTCGCCATTGCGCCGGTGAGACCCGCGCGAATGGAGTTAGCGAGCGCCATGTTAGGGTAGGGCTCCTTCACCGCAAAGGAGGTGATGTTGACGATGCGGCCGAAGCCGTCCGCCAGCATGCCAGGCAGGACCCGCTGGGCGGCGCTGACGGCCGACAGCATGTTGACCTCGAGCGCACGGCGCCAGACGTCAATATCGTGGTCGGTGAAGAGGCCGGGCGGAGGACCGCCGGCATTGGTCACCAGGATCGAGATGCGCCCCGCCTGAGCTTCGGCAGCGGCTATCACCTCATCGACCATGCCGGGTTGCGAGACATCGCCCTGCAGGAAGATCGCGCCGTTGCCGAGGGCCTTGGCGGCGGCCTGGCCTGTGTCTGCGTCGCGCCCGTTGATCACGACGCGGACGCCAGCCTGCGCCAGATGCTCGGCGCAAGAGCGGGCAAGCCCCTTGCTTCCGCCAAGGATAAGGGCCGTCTTGCCCGAAATGCCAAGGTCCATCATGTACCTCCTGGGGGGTCAGCAACCGGTATAAGAGGGTTTGCGCTTTTCCAGGAAAGCGGCCATGCCCTCGTTCTTGTCGGCGGTTGAAAACAGAATCTGCAGCGCCTTGCGCTCCATCGTCAGCGCAGCACCGAGAGAGGCATCCTGCCCGTGCAAGATGACCTCCTTGACCTGCTTGACCGCGATGGGCGGCAAGGCTGCGATACTCCGGGCCAGCCCGAGCGCGTGGGTAAAGACCTGGTCGTCTTCGACGAGATCACTGACCAGACCCATGGCGTAGGCTTCTTGGGCCGCGATGGTCTCGCCGGTCAGGCACAGCTTCATGGCCTTGAACTTGCCGACCGCGCGGGTCAGCCGCTGGGTACCGCCCGCTCCGGGCATGATGCCGACCTTGACCTCGGGCTGGCCAAACTTGGCGGAGCGACCCGCGACGATAATGTCGGCATGCATGGCGAGTTCCATGCCGCCGCCAAGAGCATAGCCGTTGACCGCGGCGATCAACGGCTGCGGGCAGTTGGCGATCGCCCCCCAAAGCCGCTCGTTGTGGCGTAGATACATATCTACGGTGCCAATCTGCGCCATGTCCGCTATGTCGGCCCCGGCGGCGAAGGCACGGTCATCGCCCGTCAGGACGATGGCGCGCAGATCGACGTCGGAGGTGAAGCCCTCGAAAATCTCGGCCAGGCGGCGACGCAGCGGCATGCTAAGAGCGTTGAGGACGTCGGGCCGGTTGAGCCGGACGATGGCGAGGTTGTCCTGCCGTTCGACAAGGACTAGGTCCTGTTCGGTCATGCTGCCTCCAGCGTCAAAGCAATGCCCTGACCGACGCCGATGCACATAGTGCAGAGTGCACGGCCCTTGCCAGCACGGGCGACGGCCAGTGCGGCGGTGAGCGCGAGGCGCGTGCCGGACATACCCAAGGGGTGGCCGAGCGCGATGGCGCCACCGTTGGGGTTCACCTGCTCGGCGTCGTCAGGCAGGCCAAATTCGCGGAGGCAGGCGAGGGCCTGGGCTGCAAAGGCCTCGTTCAGTTCGATGCGATCGAAATCGGCGATGGACAAACCAAGCCGCGCCATGAGCTTGCGGCTGGCCGGAACCGGCCCGATGCCCATGATCGCGGGCTCCACGCCGGCGGTGGCCATGCCGGTGACGCGGGCAAGCGGGGTAAGGCCAAAACGCTTCACCGCGTCGGCCGAGGCGACCAGGATCGCCGCCGCGCCATCGTTGACGCCGCTGGCATTGCCTGCGGTGACCGAACCGCCCTGACGAAACGGGGTGGGCAGTGCTGCGAGCTTGTCAAGACTGGTCGCCCGGGGGTGCTCGTCCTGCGCGACGACGAGAGGATCGCCCTTGCGCTGAGGGATGGCGACGGGGATGATTTCGCCGTCGAAGGCGCCGGCAGCCTGAGCGGCCACTGTGCGAAGCTGGCTGCGCAGCGCGAAGGCGTCCTGGTCCTCCCGGCTGATCTTGAAGCGCTCCGCCACGTTCTCGGCGGTCTCCGGCATGGAATCGATGCCGTACTGCCGCTTGATGACAGCATTGACGAAACGCCAGCCGATCGTGGTGTCGTGGATTTCCGCCGTGCGCGAGAAGGCCGAGGCAGCCTTGGGCATGACGAATGGCGCGCGAGTCATGCTTTCCACGCCGGAGGCGATGATGACATCGGCGTCGCCCGAGATGATCGAGCGGGCGGCGAGGCCGACCGCGTCGAG
Source organism: Aminobacter sp. P4_H6_2 (assembly GCF_056400805.1). NCBI lineage: Bacteria > Pseudomonadati > Pseudomonadota > Alphaproteobacteria > Hyphomicrobiales > Phyllobacteriaceae > Aminobacter > Aminobacter sp. P4_H6_2. Next base: position 3,401 of record NZ_JBFUKO010000129.1, on the reverse strand, counting down.
ACCGGAACCGCAGAGCCGATTGATCGTGGTTCCGGGCACCGTCTGAGGCAGCCCGCCGAGAAGCACGCCCATGCGGGCGACGTCGCGATTATCCTCGCCAGCCTGATTGGCGCAGCCGGTAAAGACGTCGTCTATCTGCGTGGCATCGAGGCCGGGCGCGCGCTTGAGCAGTTCGGCCAGGACGAGGCCCAGCATATCGTCAGGCCGCACCGTGGCCAGAGCGCCACCGAAGCGGCCAATGGGTGTGCGCACACCGGCGCAGATGAAGGCTTCCGTCATCATGCTCACTCAGAGAGGACAAGTGTCGGAGAAGTTCGGGCGACGCTTCTCCTTCAGCGATTGCAGGCCCTCGCGCGCATCCGGGCCGGTGAAGCCCATGAATTCCAACGCCAGTGAGGTGTCGAAGGTCGGCCCGGCCATGCGCAGCCAGTTGTTGAGCGCATACTTGGTCCAGCGGATCGCCGTGGGCGAACCATTGGCAAGCTTGCGCGCGACCTCGAGCGCCTTATCGTGCAGCTCATGGTCCTCGGTGCAAAGCGAGATGAGGCCGATGCGCTCGGCCTCCTCGCCCGAAATGGCCTCGCATAGCAAAAGGTAGTACTTCGCCTTAGCCAACCCGCAAAGCAGCGGCCAGACGATGGCGGCATGATCGCCTGCGGCGACGCCCAGACGGGTGTGGCCGTCAATGATGCGGGCCGTCTTCGTGGCGATGGAGATGTCGGCCAGCAGGCCCGCCACCAGACCGGCACCGACCGCCGGGCCCTGCATGGCCGAGACGATGGGCTTGGAGCAGTTGATGATGTTGTAGACGAGGTCGYGGGCCTCTTTCCACACGCGGGTGAGCGTGTGGAAGTTCTCGGTCATGTCCTTGACCAGATCGAGATCGCCGCCCGAGGAGAAGGCTTCGCCCGCACCACGGATGATGACCGCGCGCACATCTTCGGCGGCGTCGATGTCGCGCCAGACACGAACGAGTTCCCCATGCATGATGGCGTCGGCCGAGTTCAGACGGCCGGGGTTCTCCATCGTGATCCGCAGGATACCCGCGTCCGGCCAGTCGAACTTGAGGCGGCGATAGCTGGCGGTGTCGATGCTCATATTCTTTTCTCCCGGTCTGCCCAGTAGGGTTCGCGCAACAGGTTCTTTTGGATTTTTCCGATGGGGGTCTTAGGGAAGCTCTCGACGAACTTCACGAGACGGGGACGCTTGAAGCGCGACAGCTTGGCCTCGCAATGAGCCGCGAGTACGGCTTCGGCCAGAACTGCGCCTGCCTTGAGCTGGACATAGGCGGCCGGCACCTCGCCCCATTTGTCGTCCGGTATGCCGAAGACCGCGCACTCGGCGACGGCGTCGAGCTGGTAGATCGCGTCCTCAATCTCCTTGGGATACACGTTCTCGCCCCCGGAGATGATCATGTCCTTCGAGCGGTCGACGAGGGTGATGAAGCCCTGCTCGTCGGCCACGGCGAGATCGMCTGTCCAACCCCAGCCGTGCCTGAAAAACTTCGAGGTCTGCTCGGGCTCATTGTAATATTCGAGCATGACGTTGTCGCCGCGCGAGACGAGCTCGCCGACCTCGCCCGGCTTAACCGGGTTGCCGTCGGGGTCGACCAAGGCGAGATCGACATTGTAGGCCTGCTTGCCGATCGAACCGAGCCGCTCGGGCAGGTTCCAGTGGCCCAGCACGGTGATGACGCCGACCTCGGACTGACCGTAGATCTGAGTGAGTTCCAGCGCGGGGAGCTTCTCAATCAGGGCGCGCTGCACCCAGTCGGGCATCGGCGCCCCGGCAAAGGCTAGCTTTTCCCATCGGACGAAGTTGTCGGCATCGAATGYAGGGTCGGAGATCAGCATTGAGGACTGGGTCGGCACCATAAAACAGGCGGTCATGCCTGTACGCTGCGCCATGCGGGAAAACTCTTGCACGTCCCACTTGCTCAGGAATGTGCAGGTCGCGCCGGCCAGGATCGCTGGCTGGAACATGATGTTGAGCGCCGCCACATGGAACAGCGGAGTGACGATGCCCACGACATCGCGTTCATCGATGTTCTCATGCACCATGACCGTGTGGGCGGTGATGACGCGATTGAGGTGGCTGGCGAGGACGCCCTTCGGCCGGCCGGTGGTGCCGCCCGTATACGTCATGCAGAAGGGATCGTCTTCCGTCATGGCGACGGCCGGGGAGGTTTCGGGGGCCGAGGCCAGCACCGCATCGAATCCTTGCGCACCGGAGCGGCGCTCGCCCAGAACGATGAGCTCGCGGATGCGCGGCAGGGACTTGCAGGCCTCTTCAACCTTGGCAGCGAAGATATCCTCGTAGACGAGGATCTCCACATCGGCCTTGTCGAGCACGTAGATCAGGTCCTCCGCTGTATAGAGCACCGAGACATTGACAATAACGCCGCCCGAGCGCGCTGCGCCGAAGAAGACAATGCCGTACTCGAGCCGGTTCCGGCTGATTATGGCGACCTTGCCGCCCTGGCCCAGGCCCATGTCGACCAGAGCGTTGGCAAAGCGATTTGCAGCCAGGTCGAGCGCGCGGTAACTTATCGCCCTCTCCTGCCAGATGATCGCGTCCTTTTCTGGAAACCGTTCTGCCGAGCGGCGCAGCATATCTCCGGTGAGCATCTCTCTTCCTCCCCTTCCGGCATTCCCGGTGGCGGCCCGGACGCCGGTCCGTGTCGTTGCCGGACACTGGATTTTTAGAGCGCGGTATGCAATGCCAATACGCAAAATTGCATTCCGCTGTGCGGAAGAAAGGGAGAGACCGATGAGCTACGAAGACAGGCAGTTTGTCGAGGCGTTTGCGCGCGGGATGCAATTGTTCGAAGTGCTGTCGAAGCAGAAGAAGTCGATGTCAAACAGCGATCTTGCGCGAGCAACCGGCATGCCACCATCAACCATCAGCCGCCTTTGCTATACCGCTATGAAGATGGGGTATCTGCGCCATAGCGGTGGCGGCCGCGCCTATGAGTTGACGCCGAAGACACTGAATCTCGGCTACTCGGTGCTTTCGGGCATGGCGCTCATTGACCGGGCAACGCCACTTCTGAAGGTGCTGGCCGAAAGGACCGGGCAAACGGCTGGCCTGTGCGTGCTCGACAAACTCCACGTGACCTTTGTGCAGGTGGTTGTTGGGGATGACCTCCTGGCTGTCCGCTTTGCCGTAGGCGGGCGGATGCCGGTCGCAACCTCAGCTGCGGGGATCGCAATGCTGAGCATCCTGCCAGAGAAGGAACGCCGGATCCTTGCCACAAGGATCAGGTCGGAGCTCAACCGCCACGACGGCAACGTCACCGCCTTTAACGCGCTCCTGCAGCAAAGCATCAACGACAGCGGCCTCGCCTTTGCCCGCGACATCTGGCGTCGCGGGGTCGGGGCCGTGGCGATGGGCATATCTTC